>JBAXSF010000018.1:0-14978 GCA_037130835.1 Actinomycetes bacterium | reverse complement strand
TCAGTTTGATCATCTTGGTTTTCGTGATGATTCCGCTGCACTACATCGGCGACAATGCTCGACCGTCTGAATTGTTTTCGCCGTTTCACGGTTTGATGTTCATGCTGTATGTGATCACGGTCTTTGACCTGTTCATGCGCATGAAGTGGAGTTTGGCCAAAATGGCATGGGTCATGCTTGCGGGTTGCATTCCCTTTGTGTCATTCGTCGTCGAGCGACAGATCACAGCAAAAGCGCGTGAAGCGCTAGCCGCCTAAAGCAGGATCAGCGTGATAGCGATGGTGTGACAGATCGCTGCTGCGATGGTGAAGGCGTGAAAGAGTTCGTGAAACCCAAAGACACGGGGAAATAAGTTGGGTCGCTTGGTGGCGTACACAACCGTCCCAATGGTGTAAAGCACCCCACCGGCTACTAAGAGAGCGTTGACAGCAAAGGAAGCCCGGGCGGCGAGGGCCGGCGCGATGACCAGCGCAGTCCATCCCATCGCCAGGTAAATCGGGACAAACAGGGCACGTGGTGCTCGGTGCCAGGTGAGCCTAGTGATGATGCCCGCAGCAGCACCGCCCCAGACGATGGACAACACAATGATCGAAGTGGAGCCGGCTAACACCAACAAGCAAAATGGTGTGTACGTGCCGGCGATCAGCACAAAAATCATCGAGTGATCAACGCGCTGGAGCCAGGCCTTTACCGTTGGTCGCCAGTGCCCACGATGGTAAATCGCACTGATGGTGAACAGACCCGTCAAGCTCAAGGCGTAGATGGCCACGCCGGTTCGGGCTTTCGCGGTTTCGGCGATGAAGAGCAAGGCCATGCCCGTAAGGACAGCCACCGGAGCACCGATCAAATGCAGTAGGCCACGCCATTTCGGTCGCGGGGGAGTCACCGCAGGCGAGGTGTGGGCAGCCAAACTCATGTGTCCACCGTAGCCCTAGGGGATGCCTGGTGAATAGCCAAACCGCACGGGGGTCGTGGTCGGGCTGTTCTAGGCACGGTTGCGGAACCGAAAGCTCCCCAGTCAGCGGTAGTCTGGGGGCTCACCGCGGGGTTCAACCAGGAGTTTCCATGGCATTGAGTGATCTGCTGTACGGCGCCTACGAGCGTCGACTAGCAGCCTCGGTGCGCGGCGATCGGATCCCTCGACATGTCGGCGTGATCTTGGATGGCAACCGTCGATGGGCCAAGATGCTGGGAGAAAAATCTGATCGCGGCCATCAAGCGGGTGCGGACAAGGTCGCGCAATTTGTGACGTGGTGTGACGAAGCCGGCGTTGAAGTCGTGACGTTGTGGATGTTGTCAACGGACAACCTTGATCGCCCCGAGGCTGAATTAGCACCGTTAATCCGCATCATTGAACAGACCGTGACGGACTTGGCCACCACGAACAAGTGGCGGGTCAATCCAGTGGGCGCCTTGGATCTGCTTCCGCCACAGACCGCACAGTTGCTGAAGAAAGCTGCTGAGGCCACTTCTACTTTGGATGGGTTGATCGTCAACGTTGCCGTTGGATATGGCGGACGACGTGAGATCACCGATGCAGTTCGCAGTTTGCTCAGTGAACATGCCACGCGCGGAACATCCATTGAAGAGCTGGCCGAATTGATTGACATCGGCCACATTGCCGAGCACTTGTATACGCGTGGGCAGCCAGACCCTGACTTGGTCATCCGCACTTCAGGCGAGCAGCGGCTTTCGGGATTCCTGTTATGGCAAAGCGCGCACTCGGAGTTCTATTTCTGTGAGGCGCACTGGCCTGATTTTCGCCGGATCGATTTTCTGCGTGCACTACGTGACTTCGGAGCCCGCAGCCGGCGCTTTGGCTCGTGAGCATTAGCCCTTAAGGCGTCGTCGCAGAGGCCGGTCGTGATGGTTCAGCGGATCCACCTGGTGTTGTATCGGTTGAGGGGCGCTTGGGATTGACCGCGACCTTGATGGAGCCATTGGCGTACTGAGTAATGGATCCACCCGCAAAGACTTGGAAGGCACCACCTTCGGCACTGGTCTCTACATCGGAAATGGGTTCTTTCAGTCGGGCCCGAACTTTGGGTGAATACCAGGCCGCATAGACATCACCATAAACCGCGTGGGCTCCGCCTAGTCGGGACCAAAATACCCATCCATTGTCAAAAGTGACGTAGCGCAAACCAGAGTTGTAGTTAGTTCGCGTCTCGCGTCCGCGCGCCGCTCCAAACACCACAAGCCCACCGGCTTGATCAACGGCACTCATAAAGCGTTGCGGCACGGCAACAGCACCAGTCCTAGTCGCGATGATGCTGCCGGTCTCAAACTTTTGTTCCGTTAAATCCGGCACATTCTTGACCGGTTTGGGATTGGATAGTGCCGCGCCTAAGGTTCCTAACTCAGCGCGGTAACTGACATAGGTTTCAAATCCAGGGTTGCGGGCAAGCGGAGCGGCCCACACCACCGCCGCCAGAACAGCCACGGCGGACGCAGTCAGCGTGGCAATGACCCACGCTGGACGGCGTTGACGTTGACGTTGACGATGTCGAGGTTGTTGTTCGACCGCTAACTCATCGTCTATAGCGGGGTCAAGAGCGCTGGCGCGCTGTGCTCGTCGTTCGAGCAGGGCTTGTAGCCCGATGGCCCCAGAAACCATGAACAAGGGAATGGCCGGTAGCCCGTACCGATAGTCAAACATCACGGTCAAACAAGGGACAGCAAGAACGGCGATTCCTACTAAGGCGATGAATGGGCCGTCCCAACGTCGCCGCCCGCGGTCAATCCAACCTGCGAGCAGCCCGAGAACTAATCCGGCAAGCAGGATCGGCCCCTGGGTATAGATCACCCCTTGGTAGGACTTCAAGAACAGTGCGGGTCCCGCTTCAATCTTGGGTTGAATGGGATTGCCAGCAAGGTCATTGTGGGCAACAGCACTGCTGGCGACAGGATCGGCATAGGTGGTGGGGAACTGCCACGCGCCCAGAGGAGAGTCCACCCGCGTGGTGTATTTGCCGGGCGCGAAGTAGTGCCCAAAGTCAGTGATCACGTAACGCGCATAGGTCAGTGGCTGAGCGAGGATGATCTTGCGCGAAAAGCTTGATGCAATCTTGTCTGACTTGTTTCCATATGCGCCGAGAGCTTGCACAGGCGAATCGGATGCCCATACATAGAAGTTGGCGTTGGGTCGTGTCGATGGCGCTGAGTTGTCACACAGGGTGGCTTCTGCTTTGGTCAGATCAACGGTGGAACAGTCGGCGAACACAGCCACGCGCCCATAGAGGAATCGCCCGCTGCTGTCACTAGTAGTAAAGCTGCCAAAGTAGGAAGCAAACCAACTCATGTACCAAACAATGGGGACGAGCATGGCCACGGCAAATCCGATGAGGACTTTCATGCCCAGTTTGCGAATGAGTAAGTAGCCAACAAAAATCGCCGCGATAGGAATGGCGACGGTGCGAGTAAGCGCCGCGGCCGCCAAGAAGGCTCCAGCCACCGCTGCCCAGCGGGGACTCAGCTCAGTTTTCGTCACTATTAAGACCGCCCCAAAGAGCAGCGAGGCAAACATGGTTTCGCTCAAGATGTTGTGCTCGATCTGGATCAGGTAGCTGTCCACCAGCAAGGGCGTGGCTGCAAGTGCTGCGAGCCATGGTCGGGCACCGCGGCCGATAACAACGACGTACAAGATGATCGCCAGCGCCACACCAACGATGTGCTGAACGATGGTGACGGCATTGAGGTCACCGACGTAACTCAGCAATCGCAAAACAAAGGGATAACCAAAGGGTCGATCGTTTGGCGGCTGGAAGCGCTGGGCGGCCACGACGTAGGCGTAAGAGTCACCGAAGAACATCAATGCGGGCTTGTAAGCAAAAATCGTGATGGCTCGTAACACCACCCCTGCGGTGACCAGGGTGGCCATGATCCAGTGCCGACGCAGGCCCTGGGCTATCGCGGTGATCATGAGATAGATGTCTACGCGGTTGGCGCGGAACTGTCTAGCCGTCTAAGGTCCAGCAAGCTTAAGAAGCTGCTCCCTAGCGCTACTTGAATACCCAAGACGGTGACCACGACGGAGCAGGCTCCGAGTCGAAACGCGGTACTCGTTAATTCGGGATCAGGGGTGGTGCCAGCCGAGACGCTCAGGCTGGCGATCAGGCCGACGATGCCGGCAAGGAAGAGCACAACGCCGACGACCAACCCGCTTTCGAAACTGATCCGGTGCCGGATGCGACTGCGGCTCGGTGGCAGCAAACGCTCGGTGGCAGCAAATTCGCGCGCGAGGAACGCGAACAGCACGGCCTGGAATCCAGCGATCAAGAAGCCACCTGAGGCGATGAGCAGTCCTTCAGCAAATTGGCCCTGCCCAGGAGACCAGATGCCACTGCCGAGAGCGATCAGCCCGGCGATGCCGAGGGCCATGGCCAGATAGCCGGGGTAAAGGAAGAGCCAACGGGGGCTGTACAGCAACAGGAAGCGCAAGTGACGCCAGCCATCGCGCCAACTACGCAGGTGGGGCGGGCGGGTACGACCGTCTTTACTCAAAGTCGTGGGAACTTCGACAATGGTTTGTTCAGCCAAGGTGGCTTTGACGACAAATTCGGAGGCAAACTCCATGCCCGTGGTGCGCAGGTCCAAGGCCAGCGCGCTGGTGCGCCTAAAGCCTCGAAGGCCACAGTGGAAGTCGCGAATGGGGGACTTAAAGAACAAGCGCCCGATAAAGGACAAGACGGGGTTGCCGAGGTAGCGGTGAAGCGCAGGCATAGCCCCGGGGGCGATTCCGCCTTGGAAACGGTTGCCCATCACTAGTTCGGCACCGCCTCGCAGTTCGGTGACGAAGGCGTCAAGGTTGCTGAAGTCGTAGCTGTCGTCGGCATCGCCCATGATGATGTAGGTGCCGCGAGCACCATTGATGCCAGCGATCAAGGCTGCGCCGTAACCACGGGTGGGCACATCAATGACCCTGGCGCCGGCAGCTCGGGCGAGGTCTTGGGACCCATCCGTGCTTCCGTTGTCGGCAATGACGACTTCGCCATCGATTCCGGCCGATTCGAGGTAACTGCGGGCCTTACGGATGCAGACCTCAACTGTTTCGGCCTCATCAAGGCAGGGCATCAGGATGGACAACTCACAAGGGGAGTCGGTCGCCGCACTAGTGGGGGCGGCAAGGGTGTCGGTGTGCTCGACGCTCGAGGTCACAGGATTCCTGTCTGGGTAACTGTGCGGGGAAGCACTAGGGCGTTGCGTCAGGATACGGCACCGCAGGTCCTCAACCGTGCTGCTCAGCGCTCGCCTAGCCCAATTTCTTCAGACCGAGGGACCGTCCCATTCGCCACCCTCGGATTCGGGCCCATGATGCCTAGCCTGTGGATAACTTGGCCTCACAGGCCCATTTTTGCGTAGTTCAGGCCCATTTTCACGTAACTCAGGCGCAATTTTACTTTGGTAACGGGACTTGCGACCCCCCCTGTGGCCGTTTGGCAGTGCCATGGGGCAGGGTAGACATCAGTTCTCCCGTGAGAGGACCACATCCCCCAACTCTTCAGCGTTGGGCTCCCCCATGTGGTTTTCGCACCGCCCGTTGATCGCCACTGAGCGTGAGGGCCAGCGCCTCCCGTTCAGCACGAATGGGGCCAGAGACCCGGAGAGAGTTGCACCTGCGCGAACGGCAGGGTGCTGGCGAAGGGTTCTATGTGAGTAAGGCTCGACACACATCAACGCTGGTTGCTTTGTCAGCGGTCTTGGTTCTGGGTGGAACGGCAGCTATGGCCGGCACCGTTACCCCCGAGCCTGCCGCCGCCTCCTCCGTTGTTGCTGTCAGTCAGTCGCGGGCCAACGCTGACGTTCGCGTAAACCGCTCCACTGACCGCCTTTCTCAACTCGCTCGCGCCAAGAAGCTGGCCGCCCAACAGGCCGCTGCTCGCAAGGCAGCCCTCAAGCGCGCTGCCGCTAAGAAGGCCGCTGCCAAGAAGGCCCGCATCGCCGCCGCCAAGCGCGCTGCCGCCCGCAAAGCCGCTGCCAAGAAGGCTCGCATCGCTGCTGCCAAGCGCGCTGCCGCCCGCAAAGCCGCTGCCAAGCGATCCTCGCGCTCACATGTTCGATCAGGTTCTTATCCCACAAGTTCGCCCGCAAAGCGTTACGCGGAATCCCTAGTCACGGATGCCCAGTGGCCGTGCCTGTGGCTTCTTTGGGAGCGCGAATCAGGCTGGTCGCCAAGCTCGCGCTCGGGATCGCACTTTGGTATCGCTCAGCTCAGGGGCGAAACCTCAACTGATTTCGAAGTCCAGGTTGACCATGGATTGCGATACATCAAGAACCGCTATGGCACCCCCTGTAACGCGTGGGCGCACTCGCAACGCACTGGCTGGTATTAAACCGAGCTAGTTCGTTGGGCCTTTGCCGATCTGCAAGGTCGGCCCGGTGGTGTCCTGAAAGAAGTCATTGCCCTTGTCGTCCACGACGACGAACGCGGGGAAGTCCACGACTTCAATACACCACACGGCTTCCATTCCCAGCTCGGCGTAGTCCAGGACTTCGACCTTCTTAATGCAGTCCTGCGCCAAGCGGGCGGCTGGGCCACCGATGGATCCGAGGTAGAAGCCACCGTTGGCGGCACACGCATTCGTGACCGCGTCGGAGCGATTGCCTTTGGCGAGCATCACCATCGAGCCGCCAGCCTTTTGGAACTGATCAACGTAGGCGTCCATGCGACCAGCGGTAGTGGGACCAAAAGAGCCTGAGGCGTAGCCCTCGGGTGTCTTGGCTGGTCCGGCGTAATAGACCGCGTGATCCTTCAAGTAGTCCGGCATCGGTTCGCCGGCGTCCAGCTTTTCCTTGATTTTCGCGTGGGCAATATCGCGCGCGACCACCAAGGTTCCGCTTAGCGACAACCGCGTTTTGACCGGGTACTGCGACAACGTGGCCTTGATCTGGTCCATGGATTGGTTCAGGTCGATCTTGACCACGTCGTCGTCGAGGTGCTCGTCGGTGACGTCGGGAAGAAAGTGCGCGGGTTCGCGTTCGAGTTCTTCGAGGAAGACACCCTCGGGGGTAATGCGACCGAGAACTTGGCGGTCAGCCGAACATGAGACGGCGATAGCGACCGGGCATGAGGCACCGTGGCGCGGGAGTCGAATCACACGCACGTCGTGGCAGAAGTACTTGCCACCAAACTGCGCACCAATACCCAACTCGCGGGTGAGCTGCAGGACTTCTTCTTCCATCTCCAGGTCGCGGAAGCCGTGACCCGACATCGAGCCTTGCGTGGGCAAAGTGTCGAGGTAGCGAGCGCTGGCGTACTTGGCTGTTTTGAGTGCATGCTCGGCGCTGGTTCCGCCAATGACGATGGCCAGGTGGTACGGCGGGCAAGCAGCGGTACCGAGGCTGCGCAGCTTTTCGTCAAGGAACTTCTTCATCGATGCGGGGTTGAGGACCGCTTTGGTTTCTTGGTACAGGAACGACTTGTTGGCTGACCCGCCACCTTTGGCCATGAACAGGAAGTCGTAGTTGAGTTCGTGGCCCGCATGGGTATCGGCGTACAGCTCGATTTGGGCGGGCAGGTTTGAGCCGGTGTTCTTTTCCTCCCACATGGACAGAGGAGCGAGCTGGGAGTAACGCAGATTGAGTTGTTCGTAGGCATCAAAAATGCCGCGCGCGATGGCTGATTCGTCTTCGCCCTCAGTCAGGACGTGTTGGCCGCGCTTGCCCATGACGATCGCGGTGCCGGTGTCCTGGCACATCGGCAGGATGCCGCCAGCGGCGATGTTGGCGTTTTTGAGCAAGTCCAAGGCCACAAAGCGGTCATTGGGAGAGGCTTCGGGGTCATCGAGGATGTCGCGCAGTTGCTGAAGGTGACCGGGGCGCAGCAAGTGTGCGATGTCGCGCATGGCCTCAAAGGTCAGTAAGCGCAAAGCCTCGGGTTGAACCTGCAGGAACGTGCGTCCAGCAGCTTCGATGACTTCCACACCCTCGGAGGTAACTAAGCGGTACTTCGTGTCGGCTGGACCAAGGGGAAGCAGGTCGGTGTAATCGAATTCAGCCATGCGTCCTTCTTAGAGAGTGAGTTTTCCAGCAAAGTCAACAGAGGAATACAGCCCAAGCTTGCCGAAGGCGTGCTCGCTGTGAATCTCGCGAATCGTTCCGCTCTTGGAGCGCATCACGATGGAGTGGGTCTTGGCGCCGCCGCCGCGGTAGCGCACGCCGCGCAGCAATTCGCCGTCGGTGACGCCAGTTGCGACGAAGAAGACGTTGTCGCTGGTGACCAAGTCGTCGGTGAACAGGACTCGGTCGAGGTCGTGTCCGGCGTCGAGGGCCTTACGGCGCTCAGCGTCATCGCGGGGCCAGAGTTTGGTCTGTAGGACGCCACCGGTGCACTTAATCGCGCAGGCCGTGATGATGCCTTCTGGTGTTCCGCCGATACCGAGCATCAGGTCCACGCCAGTTCCTTCGCGCACGGCCATGATCGCGCCGGCGACGTCACCGTCGGTGATGAACTTGATGCGCGCACCGGTCTCGCGGATCTTTTGCACCATGTCGGAGTGACGTGGGCGGTCAAGGATGCACACGGTCACATCTTCGGGCTTTTCGCCCTTGGCCTTGGCAACAGCGCGCACGTTGTCTTCAACGGGTGCCTCAATGTCAACGTAAGGCGCAGCTTCGGGACCGGTAGCCAACTTGTTCATGTAGAACACAGCAGAGGGGTCGTACATGGTTCCGCGTTCGGCGACCGCCAAAACCGACAACGCATTGGGCATGCCCTTGGCGGTCAGCGTGGTGCCATCGATGGGGTCAACGGCGACGTCAACTTCGGGTCCTTCACCGGTACCTACGCGCTCCCCGTTGAACAACATGGGGGCTTCGTCTTTTTCACCTTCACCAATGACGACGATGCCGTTCATGGCAACTGATGAGACCAGCAGGCGCATCGCGCTGACTGCGGCGCCGTCAGCACCGTTCTTGTCGCCTCGCCCTACCCAGCGTCCGCCTGCCATGGCGGCTGCCTCGGTGACCCGAACCAAGTCAAGGGCAAGGTTGCGGTCGGGCCGCTCAATACTGGTGGCTTCCTGGCTCATGCACATCCCCTGGCAACGGTGGTGAGGTCTACGGGCCCACTCTATCGGGGAGCAGATGACCCCCCGTGGGTCTAGGGGCTCGGGTTGTCCGCGACTATTGGACTATGGCTGGACGTCGCGGATTTGAGTCGGTGCGAGACATGGTGCTCTCGCTGGGTGTGGTTTTAGCCTTCGTGGCGATGCTGCTCCTGGTCACCTTTCGCCAAAGTGAAGATCCGGTCAAGGTCGTAGACGCAACGGCCGTTCGACAAGGCGTGGCGACCAATGCGCCGTACAAGGCGGTTCTTCCCAAGGACATTAAGGGATGGCGCGTCACCAGCGCTCGAGTCGCGTTGCCAGGGGACAACCCCTTCGGGTGGAGCATTGGTTTTTATACCGACAAAGACACCTATGTCGGTATTGGTCAAAGCAACCGAGAAGCCTCACGTTACTTGCGTGAGGAAAAAGCTGATGGCGATGAAGTGGGCAAGACCAACGTTGGCGGCGTGGAGTGGACCAAGTTAGAGCGCGAAGATCAATCGCGACGATGGTTGGCGAACACCCGCAATGGTGTCACCACATTGATCGCCGGTACCGGCGAATTTGCCGAGTTAGAAAAGTTGGCGAACTCGCTGGAGCTGGCTAAGACCTCAGGCTGACGCGTCGTCGCCCTTGACGGCGTCTAGTCGCTCTTGTGCACCATCGAGCCAGCCTTGGCATACGGCGGCTAAGTGCTCCCCGCGTTCCCACAGGCTCAAGGATTCCTCCAAGGTCGAGTCACCAGCTTCGAGTTTGGCCACAATGTCCACCAATTCATCGCGAGCTTCCTCGTAGGAGGGACGATCGGTGAATTTTGGTGCTGCTTTTTCACTCATGCTGGGTCCTTGGCTGTTATCTGGTTGACGGTGGCACTGAAACTACCTGATGCGACGCGAACTTGAACGATGTCTTCTGGATTGAGTTGGTCGGAATCGCGGATGATGTGATGGTCTGGGCCTTGAACGATGGCATAGCCGCGTTCGAGAGTAAAGCCTGGTGACAGTGCGCGAACAATGTCACGAGTGTGTGCGAGCTGTGTTGATGCGTGCAGAACCACATTAGTGATGTGGACACGAATGCGCCGCCGGTTGTTTAGTAAGTCTTCGCGTCGCGCAATCAAGAACCCATCGGGGGTGGCAAGCACCGGTCGTGCACGCAGTTGGGCCAACGATGCGCGCTCACGAGTGATGAGTTGGGTGATCGTGCGGCGCACAGACTGGCGCGCGTTGTTGAGGGCACTGAGTTCCTGCTGAAGATCGGGCACCAACTTGCTGGCCGCATCGGTTGGTGTCGAAGCGCGCACATCCGCGACGTAATCCAGCAAAGGCGAATCGGGTTCGTGTCCAATAGCTGACACCACAGGGATAGTGCAAGCAGCGACGGCTCGAATCAGAGTTTCGTCAGAAAACGGCAACAGGTCCTCAACCGATCCGCCACCCCGAGCGATAACGATCACGTCCACAGTGGGGTCGGCTTGGAGCTGTTCAAGTGCCTTGAGGATCTCCGCGACGGTGGTTGGACCTTGGACCGCAGTGTTTTTCACGGTGAATGTCACCCCAGGCCAACGCTTCTTGGTGTTTTCCAATACATCGCGTTCTGCCGCACTTGCTTTGCCAGTGATCAAGCCGATGTTGCGGGGCAAGAAAGGCAATGCCGCTTTGCGGTCCGCATCGAACAATCCTTCCGCCGCAAACATCTTGCGCAGCGTTTCGATGCGGGCAAGGAGTTCACCCAATCCCACGGGGCGGATGTCACTGATCTCGAGCGAGAAGGATCCACGGTTGGGGTAGAAATTGGGTTTGCCATTAACGACGACGCGATCACCGTCGGCAACGTCCGGCATCAACGTCTTGATCAAGTTCGATGGGCAGGTAATAGAGAGCGAATAGTCCTCATTGATGTCACGCAACGTCATGAATGACTTTTGGTACCCCGTGCGAATCGTGACTTGCGTGATTTGGCCTTCTACCCAGACTTGGCCCAACTTTTCGATCCAATTCTTGATCTCGTGGCTGACCTGGCTAACAGCCATCGGGGTCTCGACGGAATTGGATGCGGGCACTCGCCGATCGTACGCGGTGCGGGTGACGCAGTAGGGCGGATTGGACCCCTGCCACCTACGATGGGGGCATGAGTTCTTCGCGTCAGGTCCTGCTCGCTGCCCCTCGTGGATATTGCGCCGGAGTGGACCGTGCAGTGCAAACAGTCGAAGAGGCCCTTGAACTCAATGGAGCTCCGGTCTATGTCCGCAAAGAGATCGTTCACAACCAGCATGTGGTGCGCACACTCGAGGAACGCGGAGCGATTTTTGTCGACGAAACCGACGAAGTTCCCGAAGGCGCCTTGGTTGTTTTCTCGGCTCACGGGGTGGCACCGATTGTTCACCAAGAAGCAGCGGCTCGAAACCTGCGCACCATTGACGCGACCTGCCCGCTGGTGACCAAAGTTCATAACGAGGCGCGACGCTTTGCCGAAGACGGTTTCGACATCTTGCTCATCGGCCACGATGGGCATGAAGAAGTCGTCGGCACCACCGGTGAGGCACCCGATCGGATCACCTTGGTTGGGGGACCGGGGGAGGCCAGTGAAATCGTGGTGGCTAACCCCGAAAAGATTGCTTGGCTGTCGCAAACCACGCTGTCAGTGGACGAGACGATGGAAACAGTCGAGAAGCTGCGCGAGCGTTTCCCAATGCTGGTCGATCCGCCTAGCGATGACATTTGTTATGCGACACAAAACCGCCAGTCCTCGGTCAAGCTCATCGCTGAACAAAGCGATGTCGTGATCGTGGTGGGATCAGGCAATTCTTCCAACTCGGTGCGCCTGGTGGAGGTCGCTCTTGATGCCGGTGCCGGTGCGGCTTACCGCGTTGATCACGCCGCCGAGATTGAAGAGGTATGGGTCGAAGGCGCCACCACTATCGGAGTGACGAGCGGGGCATCGGTACCCGAGATCTTGGTCGATGGGGTGTTGGAGTGGCTGGCTGCTCGAGACTTTAAGGATGTCAAGGAAGTCAGTGCAGCCGAAGAGAAGTTGGTCTTTGCCTTGCCACAAGAACTCCGCCGCGACCTCAAGGCCGCAGGCAAAAGCACCTAGGTCTTAGTGACCGGTACGCCCGCGCACGACGATGACGATGAAACACACAATCGTGGTGAAGAACAACCACGGTGCGCCCACTGCCAAGAACGTGCCCAACGTGGCAAAAGAGTTCAGGATCACGCCACCGGACTTGCCGTTGATGGGGCCGCTGGCGAGCAAAATCGCTGCCGCATAAATCAGCGGCGGAGCAACAACGGCTGCCAAGAGGTTGCGTCGTTGAATCTTGACTGCCGCATAGATTGAAACGATGGCAAAAACCAGGTTGGGCAATCCGCCGATGCCGCTGGAGATCCAGGTGCTGAGCAACATCACGAATGCGGTGGGCCCTAGGCAGATGATGATCATGCCGGGGATGGTCAATCCTGGCGAACGCGTTGCCTTGGTGGGCTTGCGCTTGCTGGTGGCGGAGCCCTGAGGCCGGGGAGACAACTCAGGCGGCAACTCTGGCGGCAAACTCGTGGACACATCCCAAACCGTAGTGCCCGGACCGCCTCAAAACCCGAAGGTGAGCCTGCGCCACGGTGCGAAATTGCTCACAGGGCGTCAGATTCACCAGCATCTTGGGTCTGGAGTTGAACGTTGTTCCATTCAATCCAGTCCAGTAGTCCAGCAAAAGCGTCGGCGCTGATCTGAACGTCAACGTCATCGATTTGGCAGCGCATCGTGGTGTCGTCGAATTGAAAGGCAAAGGTGCGAATCTTGATGGGCTCGTCCTTGGCCCAAAAAAATCGTGCAACGCCAGAGGGCTTTTGGTAATACGCAACGATGATGCGTTGATCGGTAAAGAGCAGCACGCCATCGAGGTTGGTTTCCACTTGAGCTGTGCATCCCCACAGGAATGTTTCGTCGGTGTAGAGCCGAAGACGCGCATGATTGAACGGAATGCGCGAATCTCCACGCACCATGGTGTCGCCCTGCTCGACGGTGGGGAAGGTAAAGAACAGTGGATTCATGTGAGGACCTTTAAGCGCCCGTCGATGAGGCGGGTGACTCAATCGCGGGTGCTTCATCGACCAAGCGGATGGTCAACTCTTCCTGTGCACTTTCAACAAGTTCGGCCTTGCTGAGTGGGTTGATTGAGCCTTCTACCATCTTGGGTTGTTCCAGCGGGTCACCAACGATGCCAAGCTCGTTGAGCTTGCGAGCTGACACCAGAACGCGACTTTCCAGCGAGCTAATCGTGCTGTTGAAGTTCTTGGTCACAGATTCAATTGACTTGCCCAGCGTGGAGATATGTCCGCCCAATGTTCCCAAGCGGTCGTAGAGCTCCTTGCCGGCATCAAGGACTTGTTGAGCATTTTGGGACAGCTTTTCTTGCTGCCAGGCGTACGCGATGGTCTTGAGCATGGAAATCAAAGTGGTCGGTGTCGCGATGATGACGTTCTTGTTCATCGCGTATTCCAAGAGATCGCGTTCACGTTCAAGTGCCGGAGCCAGGAATGCTTCACCGGGAACAAAGAGCACGACAAATTCAGGAGCCGGAGTGAACTGAGACCAGTAAGCCTTGGCAGCTAGTTGATCAACATGCTTGCGCAAGTGACGGGCATGAGCTTGAAGTCGTTGTTCAATAAATTCGGGGTCGACGCTCTCATAGGCCTCGAGGTAAGCAGCCAATGTGACTTTGGAATCGACCACGACGTTGCGATCACCAGCAAGCTTGACGACCATGTCGGGGCGTTGGCTGTCGCCGTCAGCGTTGACAACGCTTTCTTGTTCGTAAAAGTCACAACGATCGGTCATGCCGGATAGCTCAACGATGCGACGCAACTGCATTTCACCCCAACGGCCACGCGCTTGTGGTGCACGCAGGGCTTGGACTAGAGATGCAGTCTCTTTCTTCAAACTCTCGTTATTGGTCTGGACCGCGCCGACCTGTTCGCGCAATTCGGCGTACGCCTTGCCGCGTTCGACTTCCAAATCACGCAGTTGCTTGTCTACTTGTTCCAGGCTGGCCTTGATCGGAGTCATTAAGTTCTCGACGGCCTTTTGCTGCTTTTCCAATTCGGAGTTGTTCGTTTGTTCGGTGCGCTTGAGGCGTTCCTCGGCCACGGTGAGAAAAGATTCAGTGTTTGCCTTGAGTGCATCGGCGGCTAGAGCTTCAAATTGCGTCTTGAGGCGCTCGAGGTTAGCTTGCTCATCGGTAGCGCGTTGGGCAGCCAGGTTGCGCTCGGCATCGAGCCGGGCCTGTGCGGTTGCCGCATCGCTCTGTGCTTGGGACAGGGTAGAAGCGTTGCTGCTCTTGCCGAGCAGATAACCCAACGCCAGTCCAACCAGGACACCCACAACGGCCAAAATCACTACGACGAATGCGCTCATTTGTCCATCGTGTCAGATGTGACTGACACGGCGCAGGCTCGCCTGAGAATGGCGCAGATGCGCCACCTAGACTGATGCGCGTGACCCTTCAAATCGGCATTGTCGGCCTGCCCAACGTGGGCAAATCCACCCTCTTTAATGCGTTGACCAAAAACGATGTGTTGGCGGCTAATTACCCCTTCGCCACCATCGAACCCAACGTCGGTGTGGTCGCCGTGCCCGACGAGCGGCTGGGCGCCTTGGCGGGGATTTTTAGCTCTGAGCGCGAGCTCCCCGCATCCGTGGAATTCGTTGACATTGCCGGCATCGTCAAGGGCGCCAGCGAAGGCGCTGGACTGGGCAACAAGTTCTTGGCCAACATTCGTGAAGCCGACGCGATTTGCCAAGTCATTCGCGTGTTCACTGACCCAGACGTGGTGCACGTCGATGGTCGCGTCTCGCCCTCGGATGACATCGAGACCATCAACACTGAATTGATCCTTGCGGACTTGCAAAGTATTGAAAAGGCGATCCCGC
>JBAXSF010000179.1:0-1879 GCA_037130835.1 Actinomycetes bacterium | reverse complement strand
AACACGCCGTTGTTGTCGCGCGCATGGGCTGGCGAGTACATCCCCGCATCCACGTTCAAGGTGATTTCAACTGCGGCGGCTGTTCGAGCCGGAGAGAGCGTCAATTCGCTTTATGACTGTGCGCGTGAATACAAGGTGGGAAACCTCACCAAGAGGAACTTTGAATCCGAAGCTTTCGGGCCGATTACCATTCGTCGCGCGATTGAAGTCTCGTGCAACACGGTGTTCTATGGCTTGGGCTATGACGCGTGGGTGCGTGATGGCGGATTGTCACCGAAGGCTGGAGGAGCGGACGAATGGTTCGTAAAGACAGCCCGTGATTTCGGCTTGGGTTCGTTGACCAACGTTGACTTGCCTGGCGAGCGTCCAGGTCGCGTGGTGGACCGGGCCGATGTCCTCAAGCGGTGGAAGGACAACAAGGCCACCTACTGCAAGCGGGCTAAGACTGGCTATCCCGAGATCGGCGATCGCACGCGGGCTCGCCTGCTGACGGCCTTTGCCCAAGAAAACTGTGTTGATGGCGGTCAATACAAGGGTGGTTTTGCTGCTGACTTCGCCATTGGCCAGGGCGAGACCGCGGTCACGCCACTGCAGATGGCCACCGTGTACGCAGCTGTCGCTAATGGCGGCACCCTGTGGGAGCCCCAAGTAGCCAAGGCCGTTATTTCTCCATCAGGCACAGTGATTAAGAAGTTTGAGCCGAAGGCGAGCGGGAAGATCCCGGTTGATCAAGCAACACTGCAATACATCCAACGTTCGCTGCGCGGTGTGGCAACGAATGGAACCGCCAAGGGCCTATTCAAGGACTTCCCTGTAGCAGTTTCAGCGAAGACCGGTTCGGGTCAGGTCACGGGCAAAGACGACACATCGTGGTTTGACTCGTACGCGCCATCGAACGATCCGCAATATGTTGTGGTGATGATGGTGAGTCAGGGTGGAACCGGTGCGGGTACGAGTGGACCTGGTGTGAAAAAGATTTACCAGGCTTTGTTTGGTGTGAAGGGATCTTCGGCGAATGCCTCCCAGTCCGTGCTCCCGGGTGGGCGGTTGCCGACGGCGCTTCCCACCATTGGTAAAGATGGTTCAATCAAGCGTCCGGCGGTGGCTAAGCGATGAGCCTGGGCTATCCCTCCACTGATGTGTATCGCCGGCGTAGTTCGGTTGACCGGGCTTTTGATCGCGATTCCACGCTGCGTCGGCTCGACTGGGTGTTAATGGGTGCGGTTCTCGCACTGTTGTTCGTTGGAACCTTGCTGGTGTGGTCCGCAACCCGCCAGCGACAGCTGGACTTAGGGCTGGACCCGCAGGCCGTGCTGAAAAAGCATCTGTTGAACATCATCATCGGTATTTTATTGGCAGTCCTGACTACTTTGCTGGACTACCGGATGTTGCGCGCTTACGCACCGCTGGTTTACATAGCTTCGGTTGTGGGTTTGTTGGCCGTGCTGTCGCCGTTGGGCTCAACGATCAACGGCGCGCACTCGTGGATCATCTTGCCGGCAGGTTTTAGTGTTCAGCCGTCGGAATTTGCCAAGGTTGCCCTCGTTGTCGGTGTCGCGATGCTCTTGAGTGAGCGCCGCGATGGCGAATCATCACCATTGCTCAGCGACCTGGGGTTGGCTTTGGGGTTTGCTGCAATTCCGTTGCTCTTGATCATGTTGCAACCTGACCTCGGCACGGCGATGGTTATCTCCTTCATCATTTTGGGGATGCTCGCCGTCGCAGGTGTGCCAACAAAGTGGATCGCCGGCATGGTGGGCGCGGCCGCCGTCCTGGGCCTGATCGCTATCAAGGTTGGCGTGCTCAGTACGTATCAAGTCAATCGCTTTGCTGCCTTTGCCAATCCATCGTTGGATCCTCGAGGCGTGGGATACAACAC
>JBAXSF010000178.1:0-1908 GCA_037130835.1 Actinomycetes bacterium | reverse complement strand
AGGTGCAAAACACCGTGGACCATGAGCAGATCTAGTTCGGCTTGTGGTTCGCGGCCCGCTTCGAGCGCCTGAGCAGTAGCAAATTCGGGGGCAATCACAATGTCGCCGAGCATTCCCGTTACCGGGGGCTCGCCGGGCTTGCCCGGTTCCAATTCGTCCATCGGGAATGACAGGACATCGGTGGGGCCGGGCAGATCCATCCAGTCAACGTGCAGCTTTTCCATCACATCGTTGTCCACGACCGCAATGGACAGCTCGGCTTCTGGGTCAATGTTCATCGCCACCATGGCCGCGCGGGCCACATCCATCAGGCGAGCTTCATCGACGGAGTGCTTGGACTCATTGGTGAGCTCGATGGCCATCAGTTAACGCTTCGTCGATGGCTTAGTAGGCGAGGTCAGCGCATCAAAGGCGGCATAGGCCTCGACAATGCGACTGACCAGTCGGTTACGCACCACGTCTTGGGCATCGAGGCGACAAAACATCACGTCATCGACATCGTCGAGGATGTCTTGGACAACGCGCAACCCGCTCATGGTTCCTGACGGAAGGTCAACTTGGGTGGTGTCGCCAGTGATCACCATCTTGGATCCAAACCCCAAGCGAGTGAGGAACATCTTCATCTGCTCAGCCGAAGTGTTTTGTGCTTCGTCCAAAATGATGAAGGCATCGTTGAGAGTGCGACCACGCATGTAGGCCAACGGCGCTACCTCAATGGTCCCGGACGCCATCAAGCGCGGAATCGACTCTGGGTCAACCATGTCCTGCAAGGCGTCATATAGGGGGCGCAAATAAGGGTCAATCTTTTCAAACAAGGTGCCCGGCAAGAATCCCAAGCGCTCGCCGGCTTCCACGGCTGGTCGGGTCAAGATGATGCGGTTGACCTGCTTGGCCTGAAGAGCCTGCACTGCCTTGGCCATGGCCAGGTAGGTCTTACCGGTCCCGGCCGGTCCAATACCGAACACGATGGTGTGACGATCAATGGCTTCGACGTAGCGCTTTTGGTTCAAGGTCTTGGGGCGAATGGTTCGGCCACGATTGCTCAAGATATTCATCGTTAAAACATCAGCCGGGCCTTCGCTGCTTTCGCCGCGAATCATGGAAATAGATCGCTCAACGACTTCAGCCGAAAGTCCCTGGCCAGTGCGAACGACGATGACGAGTTCATCAACGAGGCGTTGGATGCGGGTGACGTCTTCGGCGGGACCCTTGATCGCGATTTCGTTGCCGCGCGCGTGCATGGAGATAGCAGGGAACGCACCTTCGATGACTCGCAAGAATTCGTCGCCAGGCCCAAAGAGGGTGACGGTAGGCAAACTCGGTGGCACCACGATGGTGGTACTGACCTCAGTCGTTCGACTCATGGGTTGGCCCGAAGGCCATTCCTCGCCCTACTTTCCTTCTACTCATGAGCGGGAGGTGAACTTCCGCTGCGAACCTGTGGCTTTATCGTAGCCCGATTAGCCCGATTAACCCGATCAGCCAGGTGGCCACAGGAAGTCGCGACCACCCAAGATGTGGACGTGGGTGTGAAACACGCTCTGCCCTGCTCCCGCGCCGGTATTGAGCACCAGGCGGAAGCCCGATTGGTCTCCTTGCGGGGTCAGGCCCAGTTCGCGAGCCACTGCTGCTGCATCGGCCATCAGTTGACCCGTGGCCTCATGATCGGCGCTGAGTTCGCTGACGTCGGCGCTGTGCTGCAGAGGTACGACGAGCACGTGAACTGGCGCTTGCGGATTGATGTCGCGAAAGGCCAATGAGTGTTCAGTGCGTGCCACCACGTCAGCTGGAATACCTCCGGCGATGATGGAGCAAAACAGGCAGTTACTCATAACACAATCGTAGTCGCTGCTTTCGCAGGCGCTGGCCACATACCGATTTAGGACCAGCGACCGGTAACCGCGCCCA
>JBAXSF010000177.1:0-1974 GCA_037130835.1 Actinomycetes bacterium | reverse complement strand
AACCAGATGCGGCGACTTACATCGGTTCGGGTAAAGCACGTGAACTGCGCGACATTGTGATCGCCACCGGTGCAGACACCGTCATCTGTGATGGCGAATTGACGCCGGGCCAGTTGATTCAGCTCGAAGATGTGGTCAAGGTCAAGGTGGTTGATCGCACGGCGCTGATTTTGGACATCTTTGCCCAGCACGCCCAAAGCGCGGAAGGTAAAGCCCAAGTCGAACTGGCCCAGATGCAGTACATGTTGCCGCGGCTGCGCGGTTGGGGTGAGTCAATGAGCCGCCAGGCCGGTGGTCGGGTCGCCGGTGGTGCCGGAATTGGTTCGCGCGGACCGGGTGAAACCAAGATTGAGACCGATCGGCGCCGGATTCGCACCAAGATGAGCAAACTGCGTCGCGAGATCGCCGATATGAGCAAAGTGCGTCACACCAAGCGTGCCGAGCGCGAGCGCAACGCGGTGCCATCGATCGCAATCGTGGGATACACCAACTCGGGTAAGTCCAGTTTGCTCAATCGCCTCACCGGTTCTGGTGTGTTGGTGGAGAACGCGTTGTTTGCGACGTTGGATCCCAGTGTTCGACGGTTGCACTTAGAAGATGGTCGCGATGTCACGGTGACGGACACGGTGGGTTTCGTGCGACATTTGCCGCACCAACTTGTGGAAGCGTTTCGTTCGACATTGGAAGAAGCCGCTGGCGCTGACTTGATCGTGCATGTCGTCGATGCAGCCAACGCTGATCCGATGGGGCAAATTTCTGCAGTGCGTGAAGTGCTGGCCGACATCGATGTGAACAACATTCCCGAACTCGTGGTGCTCAACAAGGCCGATATCGCTGATGGGGAAGTAGTGGCGGCACTGTGTCGACGCGAGCCACACCACGTCGTGGTCTCAGCTCGCACGGGCGAGGGTATGGACCAATTAGCCAAGCTGTTGGCCAGCGAATTGCCTCGCCCTGAGACCCGGCTTGAGGTGCTCATCCCCTACGAGCGTGGGGATTTGATCGATCGGTTGCACCGCAAGGCGCAGGTACTGTCCCAAGAGCACACCGATACCGGCACTGCATTGGTGGTTTTGGTGGGGCCGGAGTTCACGGACACCCTGGAGCCCTTCACCATCACCTGACAGTGATCACTGCGAGGATGGGCACGTGGCCACCAATCCTGCTCCGAAGCTCTCGGATGTGCTGGATGTGGCAGTAGCAGCCATCGGTGGTGAACCACGCGCGAGTCAATTACAAATGGCTACCGCGGTTGAACATTCCTTGGTCTCTGGCGAGCACTTGCTCGTGCAAGCCGGCACCGGTACTGGAAAGTCCTTGGCCTATTTAGTCCCTGCCTTGCTTCATCACGACACCGTCATCGTGGCTACTGCAACCATTGCTTTGCAGACCCAGTTAGTTGATCGTGACATCCCCACGTTGGTCAAGGCTGTTGAACCGATCCTGGGCCGTCGTCCCACCTTCGCCGTGCTTAAGGGACGCAATAACTACGTGTGCCTCAATCGCGTTCACGATCAATCACCATCGGCCAAGTCGATTACCGATTCCGGTGCCACCGCGTTGTTTGATGCCGGTGCCTTCACCGACACCATGCCGGCTGAGGACCTCAAGGCAGGCGCCACCACGGAGATGGGCAAGCAGGCCCAGCATCTGCGGGCCTGGGCCCAAGAAACCCGCACCGGCGACAAGCTCGAACTCGAACCCCCCGTCGAAGAACGGGTCTGGCGGGCCTTCAGCGTCAGCGGCCGGGAGTGCATGGGGCAGTCCTGTCCCTTGGTCCAGGACTGCTTTGCTGAAATCGCCCGCGAAAAGGCTAAACAAGCAGACATCGTCGTCACTAATCACTCGTTGCTCGCTATTGATGTGTTGGAAAACGTTCCCGTCTTGCCCGAACACACTGCTGTGGTGGTCGACGAGGCTCACGAACTTATTGACCGCGCGACCTCGGCTGCAACCAGTGCGTTGTCAGTGGCC
>JBAXSF010000176.1:0-2021 GCA_037130835.1 Actinomycetes bacterium | reverse complement strand
AGACCCAGCAGTCGCGCAACCTTGTCAAAGGCTTCACCCGCAGCGTCATCAATGGTTGCGCCCAACGGCTCAACATCGTGGGTCAGATCGTTGACCCGCAGAATGCTTGAATGCCCACCGCTGACCAGCATCGCGATAGCGGGTTGTGGCAAAGCCCCGTGTTCTAGCCGATCTACCGCCACATGGGCGGCCAAGTGGTTAACGCCATAGACCGGCTTATCCAGCGCCCAGCCCAGCGCCTTGCCTGCAGCCACCCCGACCAGCAATGCGCCGATCAGGCCGGGGCCTGACGTGACGGCAATGGCATCAACATCATTCAGGCTCACGCCACCTTCGTGACAAGCGCGCTCGATGGTGGCGGTCATCGCCTCTAAGTGCGCGCGACTGGCGATCTCAGGAACCACTCCGCCGAAGCGTTCATGCTCGCTCACACTGCTTGCGACTGCATCAGCCAAGAGGGTAGTTCCACGAACCAGCCCAACGCCGGTTTCATCGCATGATGTTTCGATGCCCAACACCAATGCGTCACTCATGCGCCACCAACAATCGCATCACGACGGCATCTACCCCGGGTGCGTAATAGTCACGCCGCACATTGAGTTGTTCAAATCCATGGGCCAGATACATCGCTATCGCAGCTGCATTGTCTGATCGGACTTCAAGAAACACTCGACTCGATCCTCGGCTGCGCGCCGTGTCCAGCAGTGAGCGCAAAAGCAGTCGACCGATCCCCCGCCCTTGCGCATCGGGGGCGACAGCCACCGTTTGAATATCAGCATCCGAGCCGGCATTGAACAAACCGGCATATCCCACGATCTGCTCGTCTGAGTCCACAGCCACGATGTAGCAACGGGTTTGGGGAACCAAGGCAAGTTCGGCCCAAAAAGCCTCTGGGCTCCACGCATCAACGGGAAAAAGTTGTTGTTCAAGGGCGGCCACGCTCTGAACATCGGACCAATGCATGGAACGAATCGTTGCCGACGTCACGGGCATCACAGCACCACCGGTTTCGGCTCCGTGGCATCAGGAGTACGGACGTAGACCGGATCTGGACCGGTTACTTCACACGACCCAGCCACCAGTGCGCGTGCCATGCCGGCCGCTGATGGGGCTGCATCAATGGCGGTGTCAAAAATTGCCGGATAGGTATGAGCAATATTGCCCACGATCGGGAGATCTCCCCAGGTTTGTATGCGAAGGGTCTGGGGCGTATCGGTGCGTGGGCCATCCACGCGGACACCATCGACATAGCGCGCCCAAAAGACTTCGCGGCGGCGAGCATCAAGTGCGACGAGAAAATCTGATTCGACGTCACCGCGTTCGCGCGCGGCAACGGCCATTGCATCAAGGGTCATGATCCCGTCGCTGGGAATGTGTAGCGCAAGCGCCAAGGCGCGCGCGGTCACCAAGCCCACTCGCAGACCGGTAAACCCACCAGGACCGGTACCCACCACGATGCGGGTGAGCTGGCTTGGCTCAAGCCCGGCCTCAGCTAGGAGCTGATCAATCAAAACATTGAGCGTCTCCGCATGGCGACGCTCCACCGCATTGACCTTTTCGCCCACAACGGATGCGCCATCGTGCAGAGCAACACTGACCAGATCAGTTGAGGTATCCAGGGCCAGTAGCACGCGCTAAGGCTACGCCTTAGGGCTAAACCCACCGACCGCAGTGATGACAACGTGCCGCTGGTCATCGCCTAATTCCTCGCCTCGCTCAATGGTGATCTCCAGCCGGCGATCAGAGAGCCCATGGGCAATCTGCGTTCCCCATTCAACGACAGTCACCGCATTTTCGGTATCCAGGTCCAGATCCTCGAGTTCCCAGGCCGATCCGACGCGGTAGGCATCCACATGGATCAGGTTTGGTGAGCCAGCATGTTCGCGCGCAATCACAAACGTCGGCGAAGTAATCGCACCACTCACATCGAGCGCCCTTCCCAGACCTCGAGTAAACGTGGTCTTTCCCGCACCTAGGGGTCCGCTCAACAAGACGACATCACCGGCCACAACCCACGTTGC
>JBAXSF010000175.1:0-2025 GCA_037130835.1 Actinomycetes bacterium | reverse complement strand
CGCGCGTTGAAGGCTTGCACTCTGCGATGACCAACGAGTTGCTGGAGTTTGAAAACGGACTCCTCGGTGTTGCCTTGAACCTCGACATCCGCGAGATCGGTGCGGTGTTGTTGGGTGATGGAACCAAGATCGAAGAAGGACAGATGGTGCGACGCACCGCTGAGATTTTGTCTGTCCCCGTCGGCGATGGCTTCCTCGGTCGCGTTGTTGACCCGCTGGGTAACCCCATCGATGGTCGCGGCGAAATCGTTGCTGAAGGTCGTCGTCCCCTGGAAGTTCAGGCACCCACCGTTGTGCAGCGCCAACCGGTGAAGGAGCCCCTCCAGACCGGTATCAAGGCCGTTGACGCCATGACCGCAATCGGCCGCGGACAGCGTCAGTTGATCATCGGTGACCGCCAGACCGGTAAGACCGCTGTTGCCATTGACACGATCATCAACCAGCGCGAGAACTGGTTGACCGGTGACAAGAACAAGCAGGTCAAGTGCATCTATGTTGCTGTCGGACAAAAGGGAACCACGATCGCCTCTGTGCGCGGAGCCCTTGAAGAAGCCGGCGCCATGGAATACACCACGATCGTCGCTGCTCCAGCATCTGACCCAGCCGGCTTTAAGTACTTGGCCCCTTACACCGGTTCGGCCATTGGTCAGCATTGGATGTACAAGGGCGAGCACGTCCTCATCGTGTTTGACGACTTGAGCAAGCAGGCTGAGGCCTACCGAACCGTTTCGTTGCTTTTGCGTCGCCCACCGGGCCGTGAGGCGTACCCCGGCGACGTTTTCTACTTGCACAGTCGTCTGCTCGAGCGTTGTGCCAAGCTCAACGACGAACTGGGCGCAGGTTCGATGACCGGCCTTCCGATCATTGAAACCAAGGGTAATGACGTGTCGGCCTATATCCCGACCAACGTTATTTCGATCACCGACGGACAGATCTTCCTCGAGACCGACTTGTTCAACTCTGGTGTCCGCCCGGCTATCAACGTCGGTATCTCGGTGTCTCGAGTCGGCGGTTCGGCTCAGGTCAAGGCCATGAAGGCAGTGGCTGGTCGCCTGCGTTTGGACTTGGCTCAGTTCCGTGAGCTCGAAGCCTTCGCGGCCTTCGGCTCGGACTTGGACAAGGCATCTAAGGCTCAGCTTGAGCGCGGTGCCCGCCTGGTCGAACTGTTGAAGCAGCCGCAGTATTCACCCTTCTCCGTTGAGCGCCAGGTCGTGTCCTTGTGGGCCGGAACCACGGGTCGTCTTGACGATGTGCCGGTCGAAGACATCGGCGCCTTTGAAGCGCAATTCCTGGACTACGTCGCTAACCAGCACGCTGGTGTGGTGGCTGAGATTGCGAACACCAAGGCGCTGTCTGATGACTCCATCGCTGAGTTGACCAAGGCGATCAATGCCTTTAAGAAGACCTTCACTACATCCAGTGGTGAGCTATTGATCAAGGACGTCCCCTTGGACGCCTTAGGAGAAGCAGAAGTTGACCACGCCAACATCACCGTAAACCGCTAAGGAATCAGTTAAATGGGAGCACAGCTTCGGGTTTACCGGCGCCGAATTCGTTCGGTGCGGGCAACCAAGAAGATCACCCGCGCGATGGAACTCATCGCGGCCTCGCGCATTGTTAAGGCGCAAGGACGGGTCGATGCTGCACGCCCCTACGCCGTTGAACTTCGTCGCGCTGTCAGTGCTGCTGCTTCGCAAGCGGCCAGCATCGATCACCCATTGCTGGTCTCTGGTGTGGAATCCAAGCGGGCCGCAGTGTTGATCGTTACCTCGGACCGTGGTTTGGCCGGCGCGTACTCAACCAACGCTTTGAAAGAATCGGAAGCTTTGAGTCGCCTGTTGGTTGAAGAAGGTGGCCAGGAAGTAGTCAACTACCTATTCGGTCGTAAGGCACTGGGCTTCTATTCCTTCCGCAACCGGCCTATTGCCGGTAGTTGGACGGGTCAAACAGATGCTCCTACTTACGAGCAGGCGCGAGAGATCGCAGATGCTTTGCTGGCGGCGTACAACACCGATGCGGGCGAGG
>JBAXSF010000174.1:0-2029 GCA_037130835.1 Actinomycetes bacterium | reverse complement strand
TGGCGCTTAAAGATGCGGACCGCTTCGTTTAACAACACACAAGCGTTATCGCAGGTCATTCCCGGTTGCACGATTGATGATTTGGTCCCGCTCTTGCAGTCCATGGTTTATGTCATCGGGGACATCGACAAGTAGGCGCAGGTCGAACAACGACTGCAACGCCTGAATGCGGCGAAAATGGTCAACGCGCTTATTTAGACGCGTGCTCGCGAATGTAGGTGGCAAACCGTGCCACAAACAACGGTTCTAGCTCGCCCACCGACTCCGCACTGAAGGCTTCGCGAGCGGCCTCAATGGATTCAACGATTGATCCGCTGATTTCGCCCAGCGATCCGCCCTCGGTTGCCATGGCAGCGGCGGCTGGGGTGTGATTCATCAACTCCAGGAAGAACTTGAGGTCGTGACGCTCGCGCGCAAGGTCAAAAGCCTTGTCCCGAAGTTCGATGTATGGCAGGTCTTCAAGGGCTTGGTTATCAGTCACGCTTGAACCTTATGCCTTGGGTTGATCATTGTCGTCGCGCGGGACCCGAACAACACACGCTCGCTCGAGGATCACTCCAATGGCGACCAATGCTGCTGAGAGCACAATGCACGCAACGGCGTGCAAGGCACGAGTTTTGGCAAATGGCGTGTTCAAGGCATCGGCAAACCACCCAGCGGCCAACCAACCTACGAAAATTCCACCGATCACCACACCTGCACGAGAGCTCGCAAACGCCAAGGCCACGACTCGGCCGGCTGCGAGTGGGTCAAGAGGTTCACGACCGGGGCTGAGCATCAACCGCGGCCTAACCACCCACGTCAATAGGCCGAATGCCACGCTGACACCGAGCATGGTGAACACAGCGGCGATGGGAACATTGGGAACCGTGCTCGTCAATGCACCAATGACGCGAAAGACCGCAAGGCTCACAGCACTGGATACCAAAAATGGTCCTAAGAGGTCACGCCAGGTGGTGAGCTTCATTCAGTAGAGCCTAGGTGATGTGGCGTGGCCACCACCGCAATGTCTTGATCCTTCACGTGCTCTATCAAATCAGCGATCGGGCCAAAAGTGGGGAGTACCGCATCGGGCTCAAGTTCGTGCCATGGAACCAAGACGAACGCGCGTTGATGCGCCCGCGGGTGGGGAATCGTCAACGTGGGATCTTCACTGATCACATCGTCGTAAACCACCAGATCAATATCAAGGGTGCGCGGCCCCCATCTTTCCTGCCGCACTCGGTCATGGTCGGCTTCGATCCGGTGTGCAAGGTCAAGGATTGCCATCGGTGCCAACGTGGTGTCCAGCACTGCAACTGCGTTGATGTAGTCAGGTTGGTCTGGACCACCGATGGGTGCTGTGCCATAGAAACTGGATGTTGCGAGTACCTCCACACCCTCCGTCTGCGCTAAAGCCTCCAATGCTGACGTCAAAGCACTCAACGGATCGCCGAGATTGGCGCCCAGACTTAACACCACATGATGTGTCACGGTTGCGAGCGCTCAATCTCCACGCTCACATCCGAAAAGGCAAACGGAATGGGTGCCGTGGGTTTATGCAACACCACGTTGACCGTAGAAACGCGTGAGTCGATCAACACCACATCAGCAATGCGTTGGGCCAAGGTCTCGATCAACTCCACCGGCTCGCCCTCAATGACAGCGACAACAGCATGAGCCAGTGCGCCGTAATCAACGGTGTCCGCTAGGTTGTCGCTGCGTGCAGCGTGTGAGGTATCAACATGCAAGGCAAGGTCAACGACAAATTCCTGCCCCGTTGCTTTCTCTTCGGCCAGGACACCGTGATATCCGAAGGCGCGCAGACCGGTTAAAGCAATGATGTCCGTCATGGTGCCTCCTCTCACCTCACTCTAGACGAGTTCGCCACAGCCACATTCGCCTCTACGCGATGCACTCGTACGGCCCACAGACCTGCCTTCAGTGCGCGGCGAGTCAGTTCGACGGTCAGCGCGTCGCGAGTGTCCATGGAATCATCGATTCGCGGCTCACCAGTCTCATGCACGCCAAGAAAACGTTTGCGAGAGGC
>JBAXSF010000173.1:0-2103 GCA_037130835.1 Actinomycetes bacterium | reverse complement strand
AATAAGCGTCGTAATACCCAGAGGACAACGCGTACGTTCCCAAGATGATGCGTCGTTTTACTTCCGGACCAAAACCTGCTGCGCGGGTGTGCCGCATGACATCCTCGGCGCTGAGTTCACCATTGTCGTCGGTACGCAAGCCAAACCGCATGGCGTCAAAGCGTGCCAAGTTACTCGAGCACTCACTGGGAGCAATTAAGTAGTACGCACCCAACGCGTAGGTGAACGACGGACAAGAGATGTCGATGATCTCAGCGCCCTGTGCGCGAAGTAGTTCCACTGCTTCATCAAATCGAGCCTGCACTCCTGGCTGATAGCCCTCACCCGACAACTCGCGAACCACACCGATGCGCATTTTCGACACATCTGCCGACATTGCAGCACCGACCACATCCGGAACTGGTTCCTTGATTGATGTGGAGTCGCGCGGATCGTGTCCTGCGATCACGGAGTGCAACAACGCGGTGTCGGCCACCGTGCGAGCAAAGGGGCCGGCTTGATCCAGCGACGAGGAGAACGCCACCAGGCCATAACGCGAGACGGCACCGTAGGTCGGCTTGGCGCCAACGATTCCCGTGACAGCCGCTGGCTGACGAATTGACCCTCCGGTGTCAGTGCCGATCGCCAGAGGAGCCTCATAGGCAGAAACTGCGGCAGCAGAGCCACCCGATGAACCACCGGGGATGCGATCCAAGTCCCACGGATTGTGCGTTGGGCCGTATGCAGAGTTTTCAGTGGATGAACCCATAGCGAACTCATCCATGTTGGTCTTGCCCAAAATCACCACACCGGCATTGCGCAAGCGCTCAACCACCGTGGCGTCATAAGGCGGGCGCCACCCTTCCAAGATTTTCGAACCAGCGGTGGTGGGAACGCCGGTTTGCGTTAACACATCTTTCAACGCCAACGGCACGCCAGCCAAGGGGCTCAAGGCCTGGCCCGAGGCCACTGCGTGATCAACTGCACGAGCTTGTTCGAGGGCGCCATCACCATCGACATGCAAGAACGCATTAACGCGACCATCGACTTCCACGATGCGGTCAAGGTGCGCCTGGGTGACTTCGACCGCACTGACTGTCTTATTGGCTATCTGGGCTGCCAGTTCAACCGCGCTGGCATGAATGAGATCAGACACGGCTACTCCTCATCCAAAATGCGTGGCACCCGGAAGCGACCATCTTCTGCAGCAGGAGCGTGGTCCAACACCGAGTCGCGGTCCAACGACGGGGTGACCACATCGTCGCGGAACACGTTGACCACAGGCACCGCATGCGTGGTGGGAGGAATATCGTCAGCGGCAACTTCAGAAATGCTGGCTACGGCCGTCAAAATCACATCAAGCTGACCGGCGTAATCGTTCAGCTCCTGCTCCGTGAGTTCAATGCGAGCCAACGAGGCCAAGTGCGCAACATCATCGCGCGAAATGGCTGACATGGTTCACTCCTAGAAAAATCAGGGGACGAGGCCTTTATCTTAGGGGCGCGTCAGCCGCGCTCATCACCGCGATCTATGCCCACGACCTCAATGCGGGTACCGGTGCGCTTTGCCACATACATCGCCGAGTCGGCAGCTTTAATGAGCGGGTCGATGTGGGTCCCATCGTCGGGGTACAGGGCAATGCCGACGCTCACGTCAATGTTTACGATCACCTCGTCCATGGTGAAGGGACGGCTAATGGACTCACGGATTCGCTGCGCAACTCGCACTGCAGATACGTGGTCTTCAACTCCCGGCAGCAGGACTGCGAATTCGTCCCCACCCAACCGAGCCGCAAGGTCCCCCGGTCGCACTTGGGCCTTGATGCGACCAGCAACCATCGCCAGCAGACGGTCACCCATCGCGTGACCATACGTGTCGTTGACTTCCTTGAACAAGTTCAGGTCCATCAAGAGCACGCCAACCCGAGTACCGGTGCGGCTGGCAATATCAATTGCCTCCGTCAACTCATCACGCATCATGGCGCGATTTGGGAGTTCGGTGAGCATGTCGTGTCGCGACGCGTAGTCGCGCTCCTGCGAAATCGAGGCCGCCTGATTAACCGCCCATAGCGGCACGAGGAAGAGGAAAAGCATGGGCCACACCGTCACTGCGACCAACGCAATG
>JBAXSF010000172.1:0-2120 GCA_037130835.1 Actinomycetes bacterium | reverse complement strand
CTCGATGACTCCAATGCTCCGTTCTACAAGTGGTTTGTCGATGGAAAATTGAACGTGTCCGTGAACTGCCTTGATCGTCACCTTCCCACCAAGGGTGACCAGGTCGCTTACTTCTGGGAAGGTGAGCCCGGCGAAACCGAGTCCATCACTTTCCTGGACCTGCATGCTCGCGTCTGCCGCATGGCCAACGCCCTCCGGGAATTGGGCGTTCGCAAGGGCGACCCCGTGGCGATCTACATGGGCATGGTCCCTGAACTACCAGTTGCCATGCTGGCCTGTGCACGCATTGGCGCACCTCACACGGTCGTCTTCGCCGGGTTCAGCCCCACGGCAATCGCTGACCGGATCAACGACCTGGTCTGCACCACAGTCATCACACAAGACGAGTCGTGGCGGCACGGCCGCTCAGTTCCGCTCAAGGCGCCAGTTGACGAAGCGCTCCTGACGTGTCCGTCAGTAACAAACGTCGTTGTGACCCGACGAACGGGAAGCCCAGTTGAGTGGGTCGATGGACGCGATCACTGGTATCACGAGCTCGTTGCAAACCAGCCTGCCACCTGTGATCCCGAACCGATGGATGCCGAAGATCCTCTCTTCGTGCTCTACACCTCCGGCACCACTGGCAAGCCCAAAGGCATCCTGCACACCACCGGCGGATATCTCGTCGGCGTCTCGACGACCCATCGTCAGGTCTTTGACATCCACAGCGATGACATTTACTGGTGCGCGGCCGACATCGGTTGGATTACCGGTCACAGTTACATCGTTTACGGCCCGCTAGCCAACGGCACCACAGGAATTCTCTACGAAGGGGCGCCTGGTACGCCGGACAAAGATCGCGTTTGGAGCATCATCGAGCGCTATCGCGCGACGATCCTTTACACCGCGCCCACGGCGATCCACACCTTCATGAAGTGGGGTGTTGAGCACCTCCAAAAGCACGACCTCACCTCGCTGCGTCTGCTGGGTTCGGTGGGCGAGCCGATCAAGCCCGAAGCTTGGGACTGGTACTACACCAACGTGGGCGGTAGCCGCTGCCCCATCGTGGACACGTGGTGGCAGACCGAAACCGGCATGATCATGATTGCTCCGCTTCCAGGGGCGGTTCCACTCAAGCCTGGTTCTGCGACTTTCCCGCTGCCGGGCATCCGCGCAGACGTCATCAATGAGGATGGCACCAGCGTTGAATCCGGCCAGGGCGGTTTGCTCATGCTTGATGGCCCATGGCCGGCGATGATGCGAACCCTGTGGGGTGACGACGAGCGCTACCTGAAGACCTACTGGTCGCAATACCCAGGTCGATACCTAGCCGGTGACGGATCGCGGCGTGACGACGACGACTACATCTGGGTTGTCGGTCGCATTGACGACGTGATGAACGTGTCCGGCCATCGGCTCTCAACGGTCGAGCTCGAGGCCGCTCTCCTTGACCACCAAGCGGTGGCTGAGGCGGCGGTTGTTGGTCGCGCAGATCCAATGACCGGCCAGTCAATCGCTGCATTCGTCACGCTCAAGAACTCGGTTGAGCCAAGCGATGAGTTGATCACCGAACTGCGCGATCATGTGGCCGGTCGGATCGGTCGCTTTGCCAGGCCGTCCTCCATTGTGATCACCGATGAACTACCCAAGACCGGTTCGGGCAAGATCATGAGACGTCTTCTGCGCGACATCAGCGAAGGTCGAGATTTGGGCGATATCACCACGCTTCAAAATGCTGCAGTGGTCGCCGATCTGGTCTCGCGAGCGCGGCAACCCACGCCGAAAGAGGACCCGTTGGACGGGGCGTTCACGTGGCTCGCAAACCCCAAGAGCGACGACGCCCCCACGCCCGCGCGCTGTTTGTCCTGCGAAAACGGTGCCGACGGATCGTGGACTCCCCGCCCCGTCGACATTCACGTGCGCGGCGATAACTGCCCGCACTGCGCAGCACTTGCCGCGCAGGCCCGCGCGAAAGCTTCAGCGGTGTAGGAGCTAAGCCGCGAGTTCCCGCCGTTTAATTTAGTCAGACTTCCCCATGGTGCGAATGGTTTCAAGGTGCGACAAGCCTTGGTACACATGGCTGTAATGGTGGGCGATACTGGGTTCGAACCAGTGACCTCTTCGGTGTGAACGAAGCGCGC
>JBAXSF010000171.1:0-2165 GCA_037130835.1 Actinomycetes bacterium | reverse complement strand
TTGATCGGCTTTTCGAAGGTGCGCTTGAAACCTTCAAAGCGAGATTCGGCTTGGCCGTTGCTCATCGCTTGGTTTTGCAATGGGCATTCCCCACCCTTGTCACACACCGGGCAATCCAGTGGGTGGTTAATCAAGAGCAATTCCATGACACCGTTTTGCGCCTTTTCAGCAACCGCTGAGGTCTGCTGCGTGAGTACGACCATGCCTTCAGCAACCGTGGTCGTGCAAGAAGTCAGCGGCTTGCGCTGTCCTACGACCTCAACCAAGCACTGACGACAAGCGCCAACCGGATCCAACAGCGGGTGATCGCAAAAACGCGGAATTTCAATGCCGATTTGTTCAGCAGCGCGAATGACCAGCGTGCCTTTGGGCACACTCAGGTGCACACCATCAATAGTGATGTTGACCAAGTCGGTAGGAACGGCGACGTCAGATGACACGCCAGTAGTCATGGTCATACGTTTGCTCCTGCGAACAGTGCGGAGGCCTCATAGGGGAACAGTTCCCATGCAGGCGTGTGCGTCCCGGCGATGAACTCGTCACGGAAGTATTCAATGGCCGAGGTGATCGGGCTGGTCGCTCCGTCACCGAGTGCACAAAAGGATCGACCCATGATGTTGTCGCACAGGTCGAGCAACTTCTCAATGTCTTCTTCAGTGCCCTTGCCCTGTTCGATGCGCTCCATGATCTGCTGCAACCACCACGTACCTTCGCGACATGGCGTGCACTTGCCACAGGACTCGTGCTTGTAAAACTCAGTCCAACGCAAGACGCAACGAACCACCGATGTGGTCTGGTCAAAGATCTGCAAAGCCTTGGTGCCCAGCATTGATCCGGCTTCAGCGATGCTCTCGTAGTCCAACGGAACATCAAGGTGGTCAGCCGTCAAGATCGGCGTCGACGATCCGCCAGGCGTCCAAAACTTCAGCGTGCTGCCCTCGCGCATACCGCCAGCAAGGTCAAGCAGCTCGCGCAAGGTGATTCCCAGCGGCGCCTCAATTTGTCCGGGGTTCTTCACGTGCCCCGAGAGTGAGTACAACGTGAAACCCTTGGACTTTTCGGTGCCGAACTTGCCGAACCATTCGATGCCGTTGGCGATGATGGAAGGAACGCTCGCCACTGATTCCACGTTGTTGACCACCGTGGGGCAGGCATACAAACCAGCGACAGCCGGGAACGGCGGGCGCAATCGCGGCTGACCGCGGTATCCCTCCAGCGAATCCAACAAAGCGGTTTCTTCACCACAGATGTAGGCACCGGCACCAGCATGAACGGTCAATTCAAGGTCATAACCACTGCCGTGGATGTTCTTGCCCAATTCGCCATTGGCATAGGCCTCAGCAACTGCAGCTTGCACACGACGCAGGACATGTGGCACTTCGCCGCGGATGTAGATAAAGGCGTGGTTCGAGCGAATGGCATACGAGCCGATGATGATGCCCTCAACCAAAACGTGCGGGTTAGCCATCATCAATGGGATGTCTTTGCACGTACCTGGCTCGGACTCGTCGGCGTTGACGACGAAGTAGTGCGGCTTGTTGTCACCCTGCGGGATAAAGCCCCACTTCATACCGGTGGGAAATCCTGCGCCACCGCGACCGCGAAGACCTGAATCCTTGACGGTTTGGATTACATCGTCGGGCTGCATCGTGGTCAGCGCCTTGCGTGATGCCTGGTAACCCTTGTGCCGGGTGTAGCCGGCGTAGGTAAAGGAGTCTGCTTCATCCCAGTACGCAGTCAAGACTGGAGTAATAGTGGCCATCAGGCGTCAGCTCCTGGGTTAGCCGGAATGGAGTCGCCACGTTCCTTGGCCAACTTCAAGCCGAGCAATGATGCTTCGCCAGCAGCCGGGCCTTCATTGACCTTGCCGTCAGCAAATCCAGCAAACAAGCGCTCGTTCTCGCGCCACGATGTGATGACCGGTCCACGCGTGGACTTGACTTCGCGATTAGCGATCAAGTCATTCATCAAATCAATCGCCGAGCCAGGAGTCTGGTTGTCAAAGAATTCCCAGTCGATGGTCAGCACCGGTGCAAAGTCGCAGGCCGCTTGACACTCAATATGTTCCAACGTGATTTGTCCATCAGGAGTGGTCTGGTCATTGCCCACGCCGAGGTGATCCTTGAGTTGAGCAAAAATTGCGTCGCCGCCCATGATCGCGCACA
>JBAXSF010000170.1:0-2191 GCA_037130835.1 Actinomycetes bacterium | reverse complement strand
TTGAGGTGCTAGTGCCCTCACGGGCATGGGGGTTCAAGTCCCCCCTCGGACACCACGATCTTCAGACACCACGGCTTTCAGACACCACAGTTGACACACACAAAGGGCCTGGCAACGGATGAAGACATCCGCGACCAGGCCCCTTGCACAAGCCGTGTATTACCTCAGATCAAAACGATCTGCTTCCATAACCTTGACCCAAGCGGCCACAAAGTCCGTCACGAACCTCTCGCTCGCATCGGCCTGAGCATAGATCTCCGCAACGGCTCGCAACTGTGAATTCGACGCGAATACCAGGTCGGCACGACTACCAGTCCACTTCAACGACCCCGACGCTCGGTCAGATCCTTCGAAAGACTCTTCGTCCGTTGATGTTGCTTTCCATGCAGTTGCCACGTCCAACAAATTGACGAAGAAGTCATTGGTCAGCACCTCAGGACGCGTAGTCAAAACGCCAGCCTCGTTGCCGCCACTGTTGGCCCCAAGGACGCGAAGCCCACCCACCAGAGCGGCCAGTTCCGGAACGCTCAACCCAAGCAATGCCGCTCGGTCCACCAGTTTGAATTCAGCCCCGCGCGGATCCGACGAGTTGTCAAAGTTGCGGAAGCCGTCCGACTTCGGCTCCAGCACGGCAAACGAGTCAACATCGGTTTGTTCTTGCGTCGCATCCGTTCGCCCTGGCGTAAAGGGAACGGTTAGTGACTGACCGGCCGCCTGCGCCGCCTTCTCAACGGCTGCGCCACCGGCGAGGACGATCACATCAGCAAGCGACACCTGCTGTGAGCTCGAGCTGTTGAAATCTTTTTGGATGCCGGTCAGTGTGGCCAACACCTGTGCAAGTTGGGCGGGGTTGTTCACTTCCCAGTCCTTTTGTGGCGCCAAGGAAATGCGAGCGCCATTGGCTCCACCGCGCTTGTCCGTGCCACGGAAGGTGGATGCCGACGCCCACGCTGTTTGCACCAACTGCGAAACACTCAATCCGGAGGACAACACCTTGTCCTTCAATGCCGCAACACCGGCAGCATCAATGGAAGTCCCCTGCGCGGGCGGTACTGGGTCTTGCCAGATCAACTCTTCCCGCGGAACCAAAGCTCCTAGGTAGCGCGATGCAGGTCCCATGTCTCGGTGCGTCAGCTTGTACCAAGCCCGGCCAAAGGCATCAGCAAATTCAGCCGGGTTATCGCTGAATCGACGCGAAATCGGTCCGTAAGCGGGATCAAATCGCAGCGCCAAGTCGGTGGTCAACATCACTGGCGCGTGCTTCTTGGACGCATCGTGCGCGTCAGGTGCTAGATCGTCATCCGAGACACCCTTGGGAATCCACTGCGTTGCCCCCGCGGGGCTGGTGGTTTGCTCCCACTCGTACTTGAACAGCAGCTCAAGATAGGTGTTATCCCAGGTAATCGGTGTTGGCGTCCAAGCGCCTTCGAGGCCACTAGTAATGGTGTCGCCACCGCCACCTGAACCAAACGAACTCGTCCATCCCAGGCCGACCTGCGACATAGCTGCGGCTTCGGGCTCACTCCCCACGAAAGCGTCGGGGTCAGCGGCGCCGTGTGTCTTGCCAAAGGTGTGTCCACCGGCAATCAACGCCACGGTCTCTTCATCGTTCATCGCCATGCGAGCAAAGGTCTCGCGAATGTCGCGAGCCGATGCCAAGGGATCGGGGTTGCCATTAGGGCCTTGCGGATTGACATAAATCAGACCCATTTGGACTGCGCCGAGAGGATCAGCGAGCTCACGGTCGCCGCTGTAGCGAGCATCCCCCAGCCATTCGTCCTCATAGCCCCAGTTGATGTCCTCGGGTTCCCACACATCAGGGCGACCGCCGGCAAAGCCAAAGGCAGAAAATCCCATGGACTCCAACGCGCAGTGTCCAGCAAAAATCATCAGGTCGGCCCAGGACAGCTTGTTGCCGTATTTTTGCTTGACCGGCCACAGCAGTCGTCGGGCCTTATCGAGGTTTGCATTGTCTGGCCAGCTATTCAAGGGAGCAAAGCGCTGCGTCCCCTGTCCCGCGCCACCGCGTCCGTCGCTAATGCGGTAGGTGCCTGCGCTGTGCCACGCCATGCGAATGAAGAACGGACCGTAGTGCCCGTAGTCAGCGGGCCACCAGTCTTGCGAGGTGGTCATGACCTCTTCGATGTCCTTGCGGACAGCGTCCAAGTCCAGCGTCAAAAACTGTGCGGAG
>JBAXSF010000017.1:0-15389 GCA_037130835.1 Actinomycetes bacterium | reverse complement strand
GGCCTTGAGGCATCGGCGACGGAAGCCATTGCTGCGGCCGTTCCGGTGGCTGCCCCAGCACTTGCTGGACCCGCGGCGGCGGCTCCCAGCTCAGCACCACCCGCGTCTCCAGCAGTGCAAGCCCCACCCGCGAGTGCTCCGCCGGCTGGTCCTCCCGCGGGAGCAGGTTTCCCGCCTCCCGCATCGGCGCCATTCCCACCGGCTTCAACGCCTGGGCCGTTCAGTCCGCCAGCGTCAACTCCAGTGCCGGCTCCCGATCAAAACTGATCAAAACTGATCAGAGCCGATCAAGGTTGATCAGTTCACGCTGGACTTGATGATTTCAAAGACAGCGCTGAGTTCGACGCAGGCTGTGCCATTGACGGGTGCATCATCGGCTTGACCGATGCTGGTCGCCAATACTTCAGAAGCCAGAAGTTGCTTGCCACCTTCGATGGCATTAATGGTGTCTTGATCATCGGACCACCACACCAGGGCAATGCGATCCGATACATCAAAACCGAGGTTCTTGCGTCCCTCTTGAATGGCGCGAATGGCTTCGCGCACTCGGCCAGCGGCAAGTAGCTCGTCAGTAAGGGTGAGGTCAAGTGCACAGCTCGCACCGTCTTCACTAGCCACGGCCCAGCCTTCGCGTGGGCTCTCGGTAATGATCACATCATCAAGGGAAATGGTTTCGTCATTTCCTTCGACGGTGATCGTGCTCGGGCCAATGCGCAACGCGCTCGTCAATGCCACGGCATCAGCGTCAGCGATGGCTTGTGCCACGGTGGGAGTGCGCTTGCCAAAGCGCTTGCCCAATTCGCGGAAGTTGGCCTTCACGCTGATATCAACCAGATCGGCATCGACGCCGTCTAGAGAGGTCACTTCCACGACATTGAGTTCAGCGGCGACCTGCTCATGAAGCGCAGGTTCCATGGCTGCCCAGTCCGGAGCCGCCACGAGGGCACGGCCCAGGGGCTGACGGGTCTTGACTCCCGATTCAGCCCGGGCTGCACGACCGAGTTCAACGACGCGACGGACGGTGTCCATGTGGGCTTCGAGTTGGTCGCTGATCAGAGCGGGCTCTACCTCTGGCCAGGACTGCAGGTGCACCGAGTCACGGTCGGCAGCGGTGAACAAGTCGTGCCAGACCTGTTCGGTGATGAACGGGGTGAATGGGGCCATGACCAGCGTGACGATGCGCAAGGCTTCGTGCAAGGTGCTCAAGGCATCGTTATCTCCATCCCAAAAACGACGACGTGATCGGCGCACGTACCAATTAGACAATGCATCAACACACTCGGCGATCAGTCGGCCTGCGCGCTGGGTGTCAAAGTTCTCCAACGCATCATCAACATCTGCTGCCAAGCGATTAACCAGCGACAAAACCCAGCGGTCCAAGACATCGCGTTCGGCCGCTGGCGTGACTGTTGATGCGTCGTAACTCCAGCCCGCGGTTCGCGCATACAGGGATTGGAAAGAGACCGTGTTCCAGTAGGTGAGCAATACCTTGCGAACGGTCTCTTGCATGGTGCTGTGGCCGACCCGGCGTGCCTGCCATGGTGACCCACCGGCAGCCATAAACCAACGAACAGCGTCCGCCCCGTATTCATCCATCAAGGGGATGGGTTCGAGGACGTTGCCAAGGTGCTTGCTCATTTTGCGTCCTTGATCGTCAAGGATGTGACCCAGGCAGACCACGTTCTTGTAGGCCGACTGATCAAAGACCAAGGTTCCGACCGCCATCAAGGTGTAAAACCAACCACGCGTTTGGTCGATGGCTTCGGCGATGAAGTCCGCTGGATAGGAGGCCTGAAATTCCTCGTTGTTGCGATGGGGTGCGCCCCATTGAGCAAACGGCATGGCGCCGGAGTCGTACCAACAGTCAATGACCTCGGGAACTCGGCGGAAGGTGCCAGGGACACCTGGCTTGGTAAAGGTGATGTCATCAACAAAGGGGCGGTGTGGATCCAAGGTGGATAGTTCGGTGCCCGCGAGTGCGCCCAGTTCGGCCAATGAACCCACCGCGACCACCTGCATCGGGTCTTCGTCATTGATCCAAATGGGAAGGGGAGTTCCCCAATAGCGCGAGCGTGACACCGCATAGTCAATGTTGTTGCGCAACCAATCGCCGTAGCGACCCCACTGAATCGTGGGCGGAAACCAGTTCGTCTTTTCGTTCTCGCGCAGCAGGTCATCTTTGATTGTTGTGGTGCGGATGTACCAAGACATTTGCGCGTAATAAACCAAGGGGGTGTGGCAGCGCCAGCAGTGCGGGTAGGAGTGCTCGTATGGCAGATGCTTGAGCAAGAGCCCGCGGTCGCGCAGGTCATTGACCAAGGCTTCGTCGGCATCCTTAAAGAACACATCGCCAACTAGCGGCACCGAGCTCTCGAAGTGACCATCAGGACGTACAGGATTAACCACTGGCAGGCTGTACACCTTGGTCGCGGCCAAGTCGTCGGCACCAAAGGCAGGGGCCAGGTGAACCAGACCCGTGCCGTCTTCGGTGGTGACGTAGTCGGCCAAAACGACGTAGTGCGAATCAGGAATCTCCACCAAGTCGAAGGGACGAATGTAGGCAGTGTGTTCGAGGTCTCGGCCGCTGTAGCGCCCCACTTCAACGGCGTCATCACCTGCGACCGCAGTCACGAGCTGCTCGGCGATGATCAACTGTTCTCCACCTGAGGTTCGAGCCACAACGTAGGTCACGTCAGGGTTGACTGCGACTGCGGTGTTGGACACCAGCGTCCACGGGGTCGTGGTCCACACCGCAAGCGCCACATCGCCATGAGCGTCCTTGATCGGCCCTGAGGCGACGGGAAAGCGAACATAAACGGAAGGGTCAACCACGGTCTCGTAGCCCTGAGCCAATTCGTGGTCGCTCAACCCGGTGCCACAGCGCGGACAGTAGGGGGCGACGCGGTGGTCTTGGACCAACAGGCCCTTATCGAAGATCGTTTTGAGAGACCACCACACACTTTCCACGTAGGTGGCGTCCATGGTGCGGTAGGCCTGCTTCATATCGACCCAGTAGCCCATGCGCGCAGTCATGGCTTCAAACGCATCAACGTGACGTTCAACCGATTCGCGGCACTTGGCATTGAATTCGGCGACGCCGTATTTTTCAATGTCTTGTTTGCCGCTAAATCCGAGTTCCTTCTCCACTGCGAGTTCAACAGGAAGGCCGTGACAGTCCCAACCGGCGCGACGGGGAACGTGATAGCCCTTCATCGTTCGGTAACGAGGAAAGACGTCCTTGAAAACGCGCGCTTCAACGTGGTGGGTACCGGGCATACCGTTGGCGGTGGGGGGACCTTCGTAAAAGATCCAGCGCGGACCGTCCGCTGTTTGTTCCAGGCTTCGCTCAAAAATGCGTTCGCGTTGCCACATCTCGAGAACCCCGTGTTCAAGGGCGGGCAAGTCAACATGTGGGGGTACGGCGCGGTACATGGTGAGCCTTTCGGTCGTTCAAAACAGCGAGCGAACCGAAGGGACGAAGTTCCTAGCTGGTGCTAGGACTCCGCGGTACCACCCTCCTTGGTCAAGAACCAGGTCCTGACCCTCTTTCGAGGCGATAGCAGCCGGGTCTACTGGCGGCGATGCGGTGCATCGGCGTTCTTCCGGCAGCTCAGAGGTGATGCCTTGTGGCCAAGGGTCCTCATCAGCGCTGCGCTATCTGAGGCTCAGTCTAGCCCCGCGACGCTCCCGTAGTGACCCTGACTCTTGCTCTTGTCGCCCCTAACACCTATCCTTCCGCAACTACACCGACCGGCTGCCTAGCGGGCAGTCGGCGTCAGCTGAGGGGAACGCATGGCTACGCAGGGCAAGGCCAAGAAGGCACCAGCGAAGAAGGCGCCTGCCAAGAAAGCACCCGCGAAGAAGGCTCCCGCGAAGAAGGCTCCCGCGAAGAAGGCTCCGGTCAAGAAGGCTCCGGTCAAGAAGGCTCCCGCGAAGAAGGCTCCGGTCAAGAAGGCGGCCCTGAAGAAGGCTGCGGTCAAGAAGGCGCCCGTGAAGAAGGCGCCCGTGAAGAAAGCTCCGGTCAAGAAGGCGGCCCTGAAGAAAGCTCCGGTCAAGAAGGCGGTCGTGAAGGCGGCACCAGCGAAGAAGGCTGCTGCGCCTAAAGCCGCACCATCAACTCCGACCGCCAAGGATGTTGCGGCCAAGACGGCATCAACAAAGAAGGTTGCTGCTCCGCCACCTGTCGTTGAACTCAAGGCCTGGGCCAAGCAAGCACCTACTGGACTCAAGCCTAAGTCGCGCAAGAAGCCCAAGAAGCTCGTGCCGCTCAACCCGGCTGCCGAACGACCCGCACCTGCTGTGTATGTCGTGGGAGCGAATGAAGCGCCATGGACTGCCGCGGAAATGAAGGAAGTTAAGGCCGAACTCCAGCGCGAGGCCAAGAGACTTTCCATTGAAATCGCGCAGCAACAAGAAGAAATTGCCGAATTGATTGCTGATTCCGGTGATGGCGCTGGCGATGACCAAGCCGATGCTGGGACCAAAACGTTTGAGCGTGAACACGAGATGGCACTAGCCAACAATGCTCGTGATCTTCTCGAGCAAGTAGAAAACGCCCTTGAGCGTATTGCCAAGAAGTCATACGGAAAGTGCGGGATCTGTAGCAATCCCATTGGCAAGGAACGACTGAAGTTCCGTCCTTACGCGACGTTGTGCATGCCGTGTAAGCAGCGTGAGGAACGACGCTGAGTCAGTCTGGCAAGTCAGGCTTACTCCCGTTAGTGCTGGGAGTTGCAGGGCTCGTCCTTGTCGTGGACCAAGGCGCCAAGTGGGCGGCCGTCACCTTTCGTGAAGGTCAGCCCGCCATTGCCGTGGTGGGGCAGTGGATTCAACTCACGGTGATACGCAATGCCGGTGCCGCCTTTGGTTTAGGGGCGTCGGCCACCATCGTCTTTTCGCTGGTCGCTGTCGCTGTTGCGGTGGTGGTGGTCAAACAAGCCCGCACGCTGACCTCACGCGCATGGGCTGTGGCTTTAGGGGCATTGCTTGGTGGTGCAGTGGGCAATCTCATTGATCGCCTGACGCGATCCCCAGGAGTGGGCCGCGGAGCCGTGGTCGATTTTGTTGATGTGAAGTATTTCTCGGTATTTAATCTGGCCGACGCGGCGTTGACCTTGGCTGCTGTGTCTATTGCTGTTTTGGCAGTGCGAGGTGTCGCCATGAGTGAACCGGTTTCAGGTGCCTCGTCACCGGGTGACGAACTCCCCGCAGACCAACCGCCATACTCAGACCTGTGAGTTCACGATCCCTGCCGGTGCCTGATGGGCTCGATAACGAGCGCGTTGATGCTGGGCTTTCGCGGCTCTTAGGGATTTCGCGAACCAAAGCTGCTGAACTCGCTGTTGCGGGGGATGTGTTACTTGATGGCAAAAGCGTGGGGAAGAGTGATCGCCTGGTGGCAGGTGCATGGCTTGAGGTCACCTTGGCCGATCAGGTGCAATCGACCTTTGACCGGGAGACCGCTGAGCCGGTACCTGGTTTGACCATCGTCTATGACGATGAGGATGTGGTGATAGTCGACAAGCCAGTGGGAGTGGCAGCCCACCCCAGTCCTGGCTGGACGGGCACCACAGTGGTCGGGGGTTTGGCCGCGGCCGGATATCGAATTTCCACGAGTGGGGCGGCCGAGCGCCAGGGCATTGTCCACCGCCTTGATGTGGGGACCAGCGGGCTCATGGCAGTGGCCAAAAGTGAGCTCGCGTACACCGAACTCAAGCGCGCTTTCAAAGAACGCACCGTGGAGAAGATTTATCTGGCCGTCGTCCAAGGCCACCCTGACCCCAGCAGCGGAACCATCGATGCACCCATCGATCGCCATCCCGCGGCGGACTATCGCTGGGCGGTGGTTGCCGGCGGCAAGCCGAGCATCACGCATTACGCCACGCTCGAAGCCTTCCCGCACGCGAGTCTGGTCGAGGTTCACCTCGAAACCGGACGCACGCATCAAATCCGAGTCCACATGTCGGCCGTTCGCCATCCGTGCGTTGGTGACTTGACGTATGGCGCAGACCCGACGTTGTCTGCTCGCCTGGGCCTGGAACGGCAGTGGTTGCACGCAGCACGTTTGAGCTTCGCTCACCCGCGAACGGGGCTTCCAGTGTCGGTAAGTAGTGAACCTCCGGCGGATTTGCAAGAGGCGCTTAATCGCCTTCGTGCGGCCGGCTGATCTGCCAGTCCAACCAGCTGTTGACTCCAGGGGTCTGAGGCGCCCGGCCGGCGACACCACGGCCAGAACGCATAAAGCACGGCACTGTCGCTGTCAGGGACTAAAGTGATCCTCTTACCCGTCTGACTTCCCCCGGACTGACACCTAAGTGCACATGTGCGTAAGTACGTAAGACCTGTGTTTGATGCTCACGCGTTGTGGTGAGCGAGAACGTTGCGGAATAGCCGGAGGGAATCACGTGAGCGACTCGTTTGTGCACCTTCATGTGCATACCGAGTACTCCATGCTCGATGGAGCCGCTCGCGTTAAAGACTTAGTCGCCAAGGCAGCTGAGCTCGAGATGCCAGCCATTGCCATGACCGACCATGGCAACTTGTTCGGCGCTTACGATTTTTACAAGCGAGCCAAGTCGGCCGGCATTAAGCCCATCATCGGCCTAGAGGGTTACTACGCACCCCAGGGCAGGCGTGAGCGCCGGGCATTTGACTTCGGTGGTGGCTACGAAGAGCAAGGCGAAGACCCAACAGCGGGCAAGGGACGCCAGAACTACACCCACATGACACTGCTTGCTCAGTCGACCGAGGGGTTGCACAACCTGTTTCGGTTGTCGAGCTTGGCCAGTCTTGAGGGGTATTACTACAAACCGCGGTTTGACCGTGAATTGCTCGAGACCTATGCCAAGGGGATCATCGGGACGACCGGTTGCCCCAGCGGTGAGGTCAATCGCTGGCTCCAGGCCGGAAACTACGACCAAGCCCTTGCTGTGGCCGGCGACCTGCGCGACATCTTTGGCGCGGACAACTTTTACTGCGAACTGATGGATCACGGACTCGGGATCGAACGTCGCCACCGTGAAGATTTGCTGCGCATCGCGCGGTCGTTGCAGATTCCTTTGCTGGCCACCAACGACTTGCACTACGTCGAGAAGTCCGACAGTGACACCCACGATGTGTTGCTGTGTATCGGAACGCGCGCCTTGAAGTCAGATGAAAAGCGCTTCCGGTTTGATGCTCAGGATTTCTACTTGAAGTCCTCCGATGAAATGCGCGCAGTGTGGTCGGAATTGCCTGAAGCGTGCGACAACACCTTGCTTATTGCCGAGCGGTGCGACATCGAATTCAACGAAGATGCCAACCTCATGCCGGTCTTTCCAGTGCCCGAAGGTCACACCGAGGAATCGTGGCTGATCCAAGAGGTTGAGCGTGGCTTGAACAAGCGCTTCCCGCAGGGTGTTCCAGACACTCACCGCAAGCAGGCCGAGTACGAAACCGGCGTGATCTTGAAGATGGGTTACCCGGGATATTTCCTCGTGGTGGCTGACCTCATCGACTACGCCAAGGCCAATGGCATTCGCGTGGGGCCAGGTCGAGGATCGGCTGCCGGAGCGGTGATCGCCTGGGCTATGGGAATCACCGAGCTAGACCCCATTCTTCACGGCCTGGTGTTTGAGCGGTTCTTGAATCCTGAGCGCGTGTCCATGCCCGACATCGACATTGACTTTGACGATCGCCGTCGTGGCGACATGATCCGCTATGCCACGCAAAAGTATGGCGAGGATCGTGTGGCGCAAATCGTCACGTATAGCTCGATTAAGGCCAAGGCTGCAGTGCGCGACTCGGCTCGCGTGATGGGATTCCCGCCCGCCTTAGGCGACAAGATTTCAAAGACCATGCCACCTGCTGTCATGGGTAAGGACATCTCCTTAGCTGGAATGTTTGATCGCAGTGATGATCGCTACAGCGAAGCATCTGAATTTCGTGCCCTGTACGAGGACGACCCCGACGTTCGTGAGGTGGTAGAAACCGCCAAGGGATTAGAAGGCTTGAAGCGTCAACCGGGCGTGCACGCCGCTGGCGTCATCTTGAGCCGCGAGCCTCTTCTCGATGTCATTCCCGTGTGGAAGCGCGATGACGGCTCTGTGGTCACGCAGTTCGACATGGGCGCGTGTGAGTCTTTGGGTCTGTTGAAGATGGACTTCCTCGGGCTGCGCAACCTCACGATTCTTGAAGACGCTCTGGCGCACATTCGCAATAACCGCGATGAAGTCATCGTGCTCGAAGACCTCACGCTGGACGATCGGGTCACCTATGACCTGCTATCCAAGGGCGAGACGTTGGGCGTCTTCCAGCTCGATGGTGGACCGATGCGCGCTCTCTTGCGGTCGATGTTGCCGGACAACTTCAAGGACATTTCAGCCGTGCTGGCCCTGTATCGACCCGGTCCGATGGGTGCGAACGCTCATAACGACTACGCGGACCGTAAAAACGAACGCAAGCCGATCGGATCGATCCATCCCGAGTTGGCCGAAGTGCTGGCTCCGATTCTCGACGAAACCTATGGCGTCATCGTTTACCAAGAGCAGGTCATGTCCATCGCTCAGGTGCTGGCCGGTTACTCCCTGGGACAAGCCGACCTGTTGCGCCGAGCCATGGGTAAGAAGAAAAAGGAAATCCTTGATAAGGAATTCGAGCCCTTCGCCAAGGGCATGCTCGAACGCGGCTACAGCCAAGATGCGATTGACACTTTGTGGGCGATCTTGGTTCCGTTCTCTGACTATGCGTTCAACAAAGCTCACACTGCCGGGTATGGCCTCGTTTCCTACTGGACTGCGTTTCTCAAGGCCAATTACCCAGCCGAATACATGGCAGCGTTACTCACTTCGGTCAAGGATGACCTTGGCGCTGGCGGCAAGATGTCGGTGTACTTGGCTGAGTGTCGGCGCATGGGCATCAAGGTCTTGCCACCGGACGTCAACGACTCAGACTCGGATTTCACTCCACGAGGCGAAGACATTCGCTTTGGTTTGTCGGCCATTCGCAATGTGGGCGAAGGGGTAGTGGAATCCATCATCAAGTCGCGTCGATCCAAGGGTCGGTTTGCTGACTTCCCTGATTTCTTGCGCAAGATTGATGACAAGGCGTGCAACAAGCGCGTAGTCGAATCGCTCATCAAGGCTGGAGCCTTTGATTCGCTTGACCACACGCGTCGAGGCTTGTTGATCGTTCACATTGAGGCCGTTGATGCAGCGGTCGAGACCAAGCGGGCCGAGGCCATCGGGCAATTTGGTTTGTTCGATGATGCCGAATCAAGTACCGGTTCCAGCGTCGGCGGGCTCGAATTGCAGATTCCTGCCGATGAGTGGGACAAGAGCACGCTGCTGGGCCATGAGCGAGCGATGTTGGGTCTGTATGTGTCCGATCACCCCCTCAAGGGTGTTGAGCATGCCCTGGCTCGCGCTTCTGACTGTTCGGTTTTGACCTTGCTCAACGATCAACCCGATGGGGCGGTGGTCACCATCGGCGGATTGATCACCACTGTGACTCCGAAGGTGACAAAAAAGGGAGCACGCTGGGCTGTGGTCACGATCGAAGACCTCGAATCGTCAGTCGAGATCAATTTCTTCAATAAGACGTACGAACCCATCGCACTGCAACTTACGCCCGACCGAGTGTTGCTAGTGAAGGTGCGCGTTCAACGCGATGACGATGAGCCGCGCTTCACCGGTCTTGATGTCTCAATGCCCGATTTAGCCATCGGTGGGTCAATCGGCCCGGTCGTCATTAAGTTGCCCAACTCGCGAGCGGTTCCCGCGGTTATTGACGCACTCAAGCGTGTCTTGGCAACGCATCCGGGTCAAACCGCAGTCATGATGCACTTGACCGGAGACAAGGACGAAAACACCAAAGTCTTCGAACTACAGGGTGGCTTTAGGGTGACCGGAACACCAGCTTTGTATGCGGACCTGAAGGCCCTTCTTGGTCCTGGGTGTCTGGGGTGAGCCAACCAAGCGCCAGGTCTGGCTCTCCCGTGATCTGGCTGGTATTGGGTATCGCTTGCTTAGGGCCAGTGGTGGGTTTGCTCTGGTGGGCCATATCGCCGGTAGTTCCCGGCGTGGTCGTACAAGTGGCGATCTATCCCCGCGAAACCCAACCGGCTGGATACATCACCGCGGATGCTTACTTCGCGATCCTGACTGCGGTGGTCGGTGTGGTGGTGGCGCTTTTGGTGCGCCGACGATGGACGGGACCTGATGGGCTCGCGCTGGCTGGCTTGACGTTGGGTGGGCTGGCTGGCTCCGCGCTCGCGGTCCTCACTGGCTACGCATTTTCCGCACCATCGCGACCACAGGTCAGCGCTGGTAGCTATGTAGAGGTGCCCCTGTCGTTGGGAGCAACAGGGTGGTTGTTGGTCTGGCCCATATTTTCGGTGGGGTATTGCTTCTTTACGCAGTTATGGACCCTCGAGACCGAAAGTTCCGCGGAGTCAGCCCACACGCAGATCGCTCAGTTGGACGAAATCGGCAACTGACGCGGATCAAAAGCCGGCAGCGAGGGAATGTGGGCTAGAAGCCCCAATTCTCGGTGCAGGAGTTGTCGCTCAAGGATCAACCGAGATGTCGTGTCTTCCGAGGCCAAAATGCGCTGGCGTTCATCAAGGTCAAGCAACATGCCTGCGGCCACTTCCCACGATAGCGAGGTGGGATCGGGGGAGAGCACGTCTTGCCCGTCTTCCATCTGGACAATTTCGCGGTATCGCTCGAAGTGTTGCCGCACGCGGATTGACATCGCGTCTGGATTTGCCCCGAGCTCATCTGGCAAGAATTCGACATCGGCGGTGAAGTACGACTTCTCGTCAAAGATGTCGCGGAGGATGAAGCGTTCAGTTCCCATGGTGACGATGTCGAATCGGCCGTCTGCGTACGGCTGGATGGCACGGACATCCGCGATGCAGCCGATGTCGTACAGCGCATTGAGGTGATCGGTGCCGACTTCACGGCCCTGCCGAATCGCGATCACGCCAAATCGCTGTTGGTCCGCAGGCAAACTGCCTAAGTCGTGGATGAGCTGGCGATAGCGGGTCTCAAAGATGTGCAACGGCATTGCTGCTTGGGGCAGTAGTGGGGATCCCAACGGGAAGAGTGGGATCCGGTGCAATGTAGTCACGACACCACCCTAGAACGACTCGCCGCGAATCACCCATTGAACGGGACGTCAATAGACTGAGCCCTGTGATTTCACGCATTGACCTTCGTTCCTATGGTGCCAACTCCCGTAGCCAGTACGCCCTGGTGCTTCCGAGGGCGGCTGTGGATATCAGTAGTGCGGTCTCGATTGTGACGCCGCTGTTGGACGACATTCGCGAACGAGGTTTGGATGCTGTCATTGAAGCCACCGCTCGCTTCGATGGGGTTAACCTGGCCACCACTCGCGTGCCACAGGCTGCACTGGATGCAGCGCTGGCCGCAATGGATCCGCAGGTGCGGCTAGCTGTTGAAGAAGCGGCCCGCCGTGCACGGTTGGTGCATGAAGCACAACGACGAACCGATGCAGTCATTCGTGTGAGTGCTGGTGCTGAAGTCATGGAGAAGTGGGTACCCGTTCAGCGGGTGGGGCTGTATGTCCCCGGCGGGCTGGTGGCCTACCCCAGTTCCGTCGTCATGAACGTTATTCCGGCCTTGGTGGCAGGTGTGGAGTCATTGGCCATTGCCTCACCCCCACAGCGAGTGGCCGCGGACCCAGCGTTTATAGGTTTGCCGCACCCCGCGGTCTTGGCAGCCTGCGCTTTGCTTGGCGTCACTGAGGTGTACGCCGTCGGTGGCGCGCAAGCCGTTGGCATGTTTGCTTATGGCACCTCGGAGTGTGCGCCGGTTGACTTGGTCACAGGCCCGGGCAATGTGTATGTGGCCGCCGCCAAGCGGGTTGTGCGCGGAACCATTGGTATTGATTCGGAAGCAGGACCAACAGAGATCGGCATCCTGGCTGACTCTTCGGCAGATCCGGCCTTCGTGGCAGCAGACCTCATTGCTCAAGCCGAACACGATGAGAATGCTTCGTGCTTGCTCGTCACGGATTCAACCGAACTGATGGATGCAGTCGACCGTGAAGTCGCGCACCAGCTCACGACCACAGTGCACCGCGCCCGAGTCGAAACCGCCCTACGCAATCAATCGGCGTACGCGTTGGTCAATGACTTGGATCAAGGACTTGACGTGGTCGATGCGTGGGCTGCGGAACACCTTGAAGTCATCACTGTTGATGCCGTCGAGCGCGCGGCCAGAGTACGAAATGCTGGTGCAATTTTTGTCGGCCCGTGGGCGCCAGTAAGTCTGGGGGACTACTTGGCTGGGTCTAATCACGTGCTGCCAACCGGTGGATCCGCCAGGCACACAGGTGGACTGTCGGTGCAGTCGTTCTTGCGCAGCATGCACGTGGTCAACTACACGCGTGAGGCATTGGCCGAAGTCGCACCGCTCATCGACGCGCTTGGTGGTGCTGAAGACCTGCACGCCCATGTCGCTGCGGTTCGAGTTCGCATTCCCAGCGGCACAGATGACTGAGGCCATGTCCGAACTTCCTATTCGCGACGATCTTCGGGGCCGCAGTGCCTACGGCGCTCCACAGATCGATGTTCCCGTGCTGCTCAATGTCAATGAGAACCCCTATGCACCATCTGGGGCCGTTGTTGAGGCGATCGCACAAGCGGTACGTCGTGCGGCGCAAGGTGTGAACCGCTATCCAGATCGCGATTGTGTGGGATTGCGCTCGGCTCTAGCCAGGTACCTCGCCAATCGCGAAGGGGCCTCGTTTGCCGCTGGTGCGATTTGGCCAGCAAATGGTTCCAACGAAGTCATGCTGCAGTTGATGCAGGCCTTTGGCGGTCCGGGTCGCAAGGCATTGGGGTTCTCCCCGACGTATTCAATGTACCCGGATTATTGCCGAGACACATTCACACAGTACGTCACCGTTGATCGCACCCATGATTTTGAAGTAACGGCTGAGATCGCCTTGGCCGCGATAGAAAACGAACAGCCCGACATTATCTTGTTGGCTTCGCCGAACAACCCCACCGGAACCGCGTTGAGCCTGGACGTCATCGAGACCGTGTGCTCTAACTTTTCGGGCATGGTGATCGTTGATGAGGCTTACGCCGAGTTTCGTCGAACCGGTACGCCGTCGGCATTGACACTGTTGGACACGTTTCCTCGGCTCGTCGTGACGCGCACCATGAGCAAGGCTTTTGCTTTTGCCGGTGGTCGGGTGGGCTACTTGGTCGCCTCCCCAGCTGTTGTTGACGCGGTCCAGTTGGTGCGCTTGCCGTATCACGTCTCGGCGATTACTCAGGCCGCTGCTGTGGCCGCTCTTGAGCACGCTGAAGAGTTGCTGGCTGGGGTCGACCGACTCCGCGATGAGCGCGACCAACTGTTCACCTGGCTCCAGGGCCGTGGGCATGAGGTGGCGGTCAGTGATGCCAATTTCATCCTGTTCGGGCGCTTTGCTGACCCGGATTGGGTCTGGCAAGGCCTGCTTGATCGTGGGGTGTTGATCCGCCAAACAGGTCCGACAGGCTGGTTGCGCGTCAGTATTGGCACAGCATCAGAGATGATGGCCTTTAGAAAAGCCCTTGAGGAGGTTGTCCCCGTATGAGTCGTTCCGCTCGCGTTGAACGTGGCACGAAGGAATCCATGGTGGTTGTCGAGATTGAACTCGACGGCACTGGACAAGCCGACATCTCTACGGGTGTGCCGTTTTACGACCACATGCTTGAGCAGCTAGCTCGCCACGGTCTCTTGGACTTGACCATCAAGACGCAAGGCGATGTCGAAGTCGACATTCACCACACCGTCGAAGACACCTCGATTGCTTTGGGGGAAGCATTTCGTACCGCGCTCGGTGACAAGAGTGGAATTCGTCGGTTCGGTGATTCGCTGGTGCCGCTGGATGAAACCTTGGTCCAGGTCGCAGTTGACTTGTCGGGCCGTCCGTACTTAGTGCACCAAGAGCCCGTCATTGTTGAACTCATCGGTGGCACCTATGACACTGCGATGACCAAGCACATCTGGGAATCGTTCGTGGCGAATGCTCACATCGCTTTGCACGTACGTGTCCTCGAGGGGCGCAATGCGCACCACGTTGTTGAGGCGCAATTTAAGGCCGTTGCGCGTGCCTTGCGTGATGCGTTGGCCCTTGACCCACGGGTGCAGGGAATTCCTAGCACCAAGGGTGCTTTGTGACCTGTTGATGAGTCCCTCGGTCGCAGTTCTTGATTACGGTTCGGGAAACCTGCACTCAGCTCAACGCGCCTTAGAGCGCGCTGGTGCAGTCGTAACCGTTACCGCAGACCGCGACACGGTCTTGGCTGCCGATGGTCTGGTTGTCCCAGGTGTCGGCGCTTTTGCGGCAGTGATGGATGGGCTGCGCGCAGTCAAGGGTGGCGAGTTGATCGGTCGGCGGTTGGCTGGTGGTCGCCCGGTGTTGGGCATATGTGTCGGAATGCAAATCATGTTTGATCACGGTGTCGAACATGATGTGGACACCGAGGGTCTGACCGAATGGCCTGGAGTGGTTGACCAGTTGCACGCTGATGTGTTGCCTCACATGGGGTGGAACACCGTTGATGCCCCGGCCGATTCGCAGCTTTTTGACGGCATCGCTGACCAGCGTTTCTATTTCGTGCACTCCTATGCCGCTCGATCGTGGACGTTGCACACTGATGGCCGAACCGCTGAACCATTAGTGACGTGGTCGGAGCACGGGGAGCGCTTTGTCGCCGCGGTGGAGAACGGTCCGCTTACTGCGACTCAGTTCCACCCCGAAAAGTCTGGTGATGCCGGCATTGCCTTGTTGACCAACTGGTTGCGTACGCTGTAGTCCTTGTTACCGCCCACTCTTGATGAATTGAGCACAATGTCCCACCTGATTTTGTTGCCCGCTGTTGACGTGGCCGATGGCGCTGCCGTGCGCTTGGTACAGGGTGAGGCCGGTTCCGCAACCTCGTACGGCGATCCCCTCGATGCGGCTATGGAGTGGCAGTCAGCGGGCGCCGAGTGGATTCACCTGGTGGACCTTGACGCTGCCTTTGGCCGTGGCTCAAATCGCGACCTTTTGGCCGACATCACCGGTCGACTTGACGTCAAGGTTGAGCTCAGCGGTGGTATTCGTGACGACGAGTCGTTGCGGGCGGCTTTAGCCACTGGATGTGCCCGGGTGAACTTAGGCACTGCTGCTCTAGAAAATCCACAGTGGTGCCGTGAAGCTATCGCGGAATTTGGCGACCGCATTGCCGTGGGTTTGGACGTGCGTGGAACAACCTTGGCCGCTCGCGGGTGGACCCAAGAAGGTGGCGACCTGTGGGAAGTCTTGGATCGCTTGGAATCCGATGGTTGTTCGCGCTATGTCGTCACTGATGTGACCAAGGACGGAACGTTGCAAGGCCCAAACCTTGA
>JBAXSF010000169.1:0-2263 GCA_037130835.1 Actinomycetes bacterium | reverse complement strand
TCGGACACCAAAGTGCCTTTTTCACCCGCGACTTGGTGGCAAAGGTTGGCCTCTATCGATCCGAGGTAGGTGTGCAATCCGATCAGGACTTTATGTTGCGGGCCGCTGACTTGGCCGAACCTGCTTACATTGATGCAGTTCTTGCCCTCCTTGAAACTGGTGGCGTATCTTCCGGGCTTGCACCCGACGCCTTCGTTCGCAAAGCTCAAATGATCAGGCAGATGGATGATCGCTTGCTGTGGGGAAACACGCTTGCTGACTCGCTGGTGACCTCTGTATTGGCGGCAACTAAGCGCGTGCGACACCGGATCTGGTTGATGCGGGGCGGAGGCTCATCCTGAACCCCGAAGTCTGCGTCGTGATGACTGCGTACAACGCAGCTTCCACCATCAAGGTGGCAGTTGAGTCGGTGCTGAGTCAGTCCTTCGAGGACTTCCACCTCATCGTGCTCGATGACGGCTCAACTGATGAGACCGCGAGCATCGTGAGGGCTATCACTGATCAACGATTGACATTTATCCCAGCCGAACACCGCGGTCGTAGCGCGGCACTCAATGCTGCCATTGCGGCAAGCAACGCGACATACATCGCACTCAATGATGCTGATGATCAATCGCTTCCGGATCGTTTGGCGGTGCAGGTTGCTTATCTGCAAGCGCACCCAGAGGTAGATGTCGTTGGTGGATCCCTGCGCGCTAGCGAGGCAAGTCGGCAATGGACGCTGTCTTACCCGACCGAGCATCAGGACATTCGCGCACAACTGGATGCGGGCAAGATGCCCATTGCTAATGCGTGCGTGATGTTTACCCGCGAATGGTTTGAGCGCACCGGTGGTTTTTCCACTGGCTTGGAACGCCTCGAGGATTTTCAGTTGTACTTCAGGCAGCGCTCGCAAACAAGGTTTGCCGCCGTACCTCAAACGATCCTGGCCTATACATTCCGCACCTTTTCACGCCAGCAATGGCAAGCCGAGGAAAATCACCGGCTCACCATCGCTGGCTCACCGGCTCAGGCTTCTGCGTTTGGCTACCTGAAATATCGGCTGGCGGTGTGGAGTCAACAGCGCGGACTGGGACTGACTAGTCGGTAAGTGCGTCACACGTACAAGGTCACGCCGAGGCTGATCACCCATAAGGCGCCCAGGGCTAACAGGGTGGGATTGCGCAAGATCGCCGTTTCGGGTTCACCGCCCTTGCCACTATCGATGACCAGGGCATAAACCAACAGGCCAAGCGTGAACGGCACCAGCGAGATCAAGGTTGCCGTGGTGGATTCGCGCGGAACGGTAATCACCCACAGTCCGTAAACCATCACGGTGACAGCCGCGGCCACGGTCCAGACAAAACGAAAGTAGGTCGAGGTGTACGAGAGCAACGTGCTTCTGGTTTGTCCTACCTCCGATTCATTCGCTTCCAACGTCACGAGTTCGGAATAACGCTTTCCGGCTACAACGAAGAGCGAGCCAAAGCCAGCAACGAGCAAGAACCAGTCACTAATGGCAATGTCAGTTGCCGCACCTCCAGCCAACGCGCGCAGCAGGAAGCCGCTGGCGATCACCGCGAGGTCAAGAACCGGCTGATTCTTCAGCCAAAAAACATACAACAGTTGCAGCACCAAGTACGTGACGATCACCCACAACAAAGCAGGTTCGGCCAGCGTTGACAACCCCAACGAAGCAACCAACGCAACTACTGCGAGGACGACGGCAGTACTGGGAGCTACCTGTCCTGAGGCTATGGGGCGATTCTTCTTTTCCGGGTGGAGCCGATCCATGGGCGCATCGCGCACATCGTTGAGCAGGTACACCGCGCTTGAGGCCAGACAAAAAGCCACGAAAGCCACAGCGACGTTGGCGGCTACCGATGGTTCGAGAAGCCGGCCCGCCGCGAACGGGGCGGCGACAACGAGCACGTTTTTCGCCCACTGCTTGGGGCGAAGCGCTTTGACTAACGCTGGGATGACCACCGCCCTAGAGTAGGGGTGTGACTGGGATCAACGACGCCATATCGGGCAAACACCGCGAAGTCTTAACGGGCTGGGGACGCACCAGCCCCTCCGCTGCCCACGTCGTACCGGTCACCGACGAACAAGACATCGCGAGTGAGTTAGCCGAACCCACTGAACGCGGTGTGATTGCGCGCGGTTTAGGCCGAAGCTACGGCGACAGCGCACAAAATGCCGGCGGCCTGGTCTTCGACATGACGCACTACAACTCCATTGACAGTTTTGATTCCGCGGCTGGAGTCGTCGATGTGCAGGCCGG
>JBAXSF010000168.1:0-2263 GCA_037130835.1 Actinomycetes bacterium | reverse complement strand
GACAGACTATCGGGGGTAGGCCAGTCCTCCTCGGTCAAATCACGTCAAGCGCAACGTTCATAGACCGCCCACAACTTTCGTGATGACCATTTCCTTCACATAGCCACGAGAGAGATAATGATGGAGCAATGAACAAATACATCGGATCGAAGGAGTTCGAAGGCGCAACTTTCGTAAGGGCCAGCTTCAAAGGCGCCACACTGCGGTCTTCCGATTTCTCGGGTGTCACAATGCGCAATGTCGATGTCAACGGACTCGACATTGACAGCCACGACCTGTTCTTTGGCAGCCTCATCATCAATGGTGTCGATGTAGTGCCGTTGGTGAATGCCGAGCTCAACCGACAGTTCCCGGGCCGCGAGCTTCAGACCACGCAGACACTCAACGGCTTGCGCGAGGCTTGGGTAGCGGTGCAGACCGCGTGGCAGACGACGGTGGCGCGCACGCCGCTGGACGAGGTCGACATCAATCACAATGACGAGTGGTCCTTGGCCCAGACCTTGCGACACCTCATCTTGGCGACCGACGCGTGGCTTCGCGGCGGGATTCTGCTGATAGAACAACCGTTCCACGAGATTGGCTTGATCTTTAGTGGTGCCGACGAGATGGGCTTTGACATGTCGATCTTCCGATCGGATCCGCCAACCTACGAAGAGATCCTCGAGGTGCGCGGCGAGAGACAGCGCATGGTGACCGACTTCTTGGCAATAGCGACTCCGGAGTTGCTGGCAGAGGCGCGCGAAAACCCGTGGGAACGCGGTGCCTGGCATCCCAGCGTCGGTGACTGCATTCGCGTCATCTTGGAAGAGGAGTGGGCGCACCTGCGGTATATCCGACGGGATCTCGCTCATTTGGGTTGAGCCAGGCGAGGCCACCAAGAGCATCATCATTGACAAAGCCACAGTCGAAGCGACGTACCACCGGATCATCGCCGCAGCAAAGCAGGCCGATGCGAAGTTAGTAACGATGGCCGCGGGTATCGAGTTCTCCAGGGTGCGCAGCGAACCGGCGTTGATCCGATCAGAATGCGCTACTCGAACCTTGGGGTTCGAACAAGTATCTGATGGTGGGCGCTGAGGGACTCGAACCCCCGACCTCCTCGGTGTAAACGAGGAGCTCTAACCAACTGAGCTAAGCGCCCTTGCGGGACTGTGAATGCTACCGCCAGCAATCTTATTCAAACCAAATAGTGCGAGTATCCACGATGTACGCGACCCGCGCCGCTACGGTTTTTCTTGTGGCAACCCGCCCTGGCGACTCTGAAAGCGAACTTCTCCGTCAATACCTTGATGACATCGGGACATACCCGTTGCTCACGGCTGATGATGAACGTCGCCTTGCAAGTCTCATTTTGGCGTCTCGGGTAGCCCAAGAACGCCTTGACTTTGACCCAGCCCCGAAAGGCCGCGAACGAACAGAGTTGACGCGCACGGTACAGACAGGCGACGACGCGCGGGGTGAGTTCATCCAATGCAACCTACGTTTAGTGGTCAGTGTGGCACGACGCTACGAAGGCGCCGGACTCGGTCTACTGGATTTGGTTCAAGAAGGAAACCTCGGCTTAATGCGCGCCGTTGAAGGCTTTGACCACGAAAAAGGATTTAAGTTTTCGACCTATGCAACATGGTGGATCCGCCAATCAATCGGACGCGCTTTGGCCGATTCCTCGCGAACGATTCGGGTCCCATCACATGTACGCGAGGTGTATTCGCTGATTGACCAGAGCACCGACAAACTTGCCGCCCAATTAGATCGCCAACCAACCGTTGAAGAGATTGCCGAATTATCGGGGGTCAGCGTTGAACGGGTGGCTTTGGTGCACCAGCACCGCCGCCCTCTCGTCTCGCTCTCAACGCCACTCGATTCTGATGGCGATTCAGAACTTGGCGATTTGATCGCCGATGAGTCAGCGATATCTCCGTATGAATCCGCTGCCGCCGCCCTCGAGAGGCGAGCGTTAGTTGACCAGTTGCGGCGCCTTGAAGAACGCGAAGAGCAGGTTCTGCGATCCCGCTTCGGTATTGACGATCACCCGATGACTTTGGCCGAGATCGGCGAGAAGTTGGGCATTACCCGCGAGCGAGTTCGTCAGATCGAAGCTCGGGCTCTAGGTAAGTTGCGCCACCCGAGCGTGTCGCGTTTATGGCATGAAGGTCAGCGCGCCGCCGACGCAGTCTGAATCGGTTTCTACAACGCCGACAAGTGCCGCGTCGCCAGCGCTTGAGGAAATATCCCTGGCGTCGCCACCACCGGAGTTCGCCTC
>JBAXSF010000167.1:0-2291 GCA_037130835.1 Actinomycetes bacterium | reverse complement strand
AACCTGCGGCTTCCACCGAAGCGCTGACCCCTACACCTCCAACAATGCCAACGGCCGAACCAGCCGGCAGTCGATGCGCCAACAGATCGGCCGCTGCCATGGCCGATGTCACCACATCCTCGTCTTGCACATCAATTCCGAGGGAACGCAAATGGTCGGCCACCTGCGACGCGGGCCGACCGGCGTTATTAGTCACGAACGCGGTGCGCATTCCCAAACGATGGCTCTGTGCGATGGCCTCCACTGATCCAGGAACAGCATCTGGTCCGACATAGACCACACCATCAAGGTCAACCAAGGCCAGATCAAAAAGTTGGGGCAGAAGTGCCATCACTCACGCTCGCTTCGCACGCGCTCACGCAACTGAGCCAACACACTGGCGTAGTCGCGCAGGTCTGGCCGCAAGGCAACGGCCTTGGCTTGGTAGTCGATGGCTTCAGTTACCCGATCCACGCCCGCCAGACAGCGTGCAATAGCGATGAGGGCTACGTGATCATCAGGAGTCCGGGCCACCAACGATTCACAGTGCGGCAATGCCCGCGAAAATTCACCATTGTCGAGGAGTGCGGCGATCAGCGCCGCGCGATAGGTGGGGTCTGGATCTGCCCCTACCGCCGCATCGAGGAACTCAACAGCCCGCTCGCACTCCCCCGCGTCATGGCTTTCAATGCCAGCCAAATACCACGTCAATGCATCTGACGAGAGTGACATGAAACGACCCTTATCGACGAAGTGAAGACCCCATCATGTCGGATTGGACTTCAGGATGCGACTAGCTACCGCAATTTCCAAGTCCCAACGACTACTGGGAATGGTGCCGGCTCGCCAGAAGCGACGCCTCATCTGACCTTCGATACTGACCACATCACCGATCCGCCAACTCCCAGCTTTGCGGCGCAGTGCAGCTGTCCAAGCCGAACAGTCAAAGACGTCGCTACGACCATCGGCACGTGGAACGACCACACGAACAGAGATCACTTGTGAACCGCTGGGCAAGGTGAGCATCTCGCCGACGTTGCTTATTCGACCCACCACCGACACGTCGTTGACCGGTTCCCAGCCGTCGAGGTGAGCTGATTCGGCGGCTGATCGAACCCGAGAATTGCCTTGATTTACTTGGGTTTTCTTTGATTTTGTCGTTGAAGATGCTGCCACAATTCCTCCACTAGAACGCGAGGTCCTCAGTGTGATCGACAGGGCCATTTCGCGGGCCGCATGAAGGCCGATGTGTGGAAAAGAACTGCAGTGGACAAACTATTCTTCAAGGTCAGTGAAAAGCACTTCGTCATCAAAACCACCAATGGATGGCGGTGCGACTTCTCCTCCGAGGGCTACTAAGCGCTCCTCAGCGTCGGTGCCGTACTCCACGTCCAGCAGGCTCGCTTTCTGAAACCACGTCGCTGCTTCTTCAGTGCGCCCCAAGGCTTCCAAAGTGTCGGCATACGCGTAACGCAAGCGTGCGCCCCACTCAAGATCATCTTCACTGAGCTCATTGCACTGCAAGGTCACCAAGGCTGCATCAATTTGGCCAAGGTCACGGCGGGCTCCGGCGGCAACAATGCGCATCTCAATGCGCCCAGCCTTAGTCAACCGCGCAACAGCGGGTGAACCAGCGATCTCGAGCGCCTTTTCCGGACGACCCAAGCCCCGTTCGCAGTCCGCCATGACGGGCAAATTATCTTCGGAGCCAGACATTCGTCGATCAGCGCGCAATTCTGTCAACGCGCGAGCAAAGTGCCCCGCTCGATAGGCCGCGAGACCGGCAGTTTCACGAACCACGGCGATTCGTCCAGCGCGCCGAACAGCTGCCTGGGCATGCTCCCAAGCCAATTCCGGGTTGTCATCAATGTTTTGTCCCACCATCACTAGGTGGCGGGCTACCCAGCGTGCGTTGTCTGCGGTTAATCCACGCAGGTCGCCGAGGAATATATCTTGGTCTAATTCATCACCGGTGACACTGTCCGGAAGGTCAGGCCACAACCGCTCATTACGCGGTTCAATCCGGCGGTCGCTGTATGCGCGATCACCGCTCGTGCGACCTGATTGGGGCGTGCGCGAGCGTGATCCGTCACGCGAATCACGTGAGGCATACGAACGCGAAGAGCCCTCTGACGGACGATCAGACCGAGAACGGTCCGAGGCACCCGCTGGCCGATCAGAACGGGGACGATCAGAACGGGGACGATCAGATGACCCGGATTGCCGCTCAGATGAACTGGACGGACGGTCCGTTCGAGGACGTCCTTGTGAACTGCCGCCTGAGGACCCTGAATTGGGGCCAGGCTTTCGTG
>JBAXSF010000166.1:0-2296 GCA_037130835.1 Actinomycetes bacterium | reverse complement strand
GTGAACGCAGCCGGATTGAGCACCACGGGTCGGCGCGTGTCAATGGCTTCGTGAATCCAATGCACCAAATCAGTTTCTGAATCACTCTGACGCACTTCAAGGGAGATCCCGAGCAGGGCGGCCTGCGCATCGAGTTGGGTGACCAGCTGGTCGTAGGTGGTCCCGCCATAGATTTCAGGCTCGCGTGAACCAAGGCGGCCCAAATTCGGACCGTTAAGTACAAGGACGGGCTCCACAACAAGCCTTTCGTTCGTCAGGTCAATCCGCGTTTTTCTATTGTGGACTAGAAACGGCAAGAAACGCCGCTTCCAGCGCGTCTGACGCTGGATTATTTACGGCTGCAGGCTGTGCCACACCCGAAAGCAACACAAAGCGCAGCACGGCGCCGCGAGCTTTCTTGTCGATGCGCATCGTGGCCAGCAAGTCATCCCACGAGCCCGAACCGGCGTAGGAAATAGGCAATCCCAGCGTGGTCAAGATTGCGCGGTGACGGTTGACGTCGTCTAACGAGAGCAGGCCGAGGGCCCGGGCCAACTCCGCCGCGAAGATCATTCCCACTGATACGGCATGACCATGTCGCCACGAATAATTTTCAACCTTTTCAATGGCATGCGCAAAAGTGTGGCCGTAATTCAAGATCTCTCGGCTCAAACCCGAGGTGGCTGATTCGCGCAGGTCTGCGGCAACGACCTCGGCTTTGACGGCAATTGCGCGCGCGATCAATTCCTCACACACCGACGACGATGGATCCAGGGCTCCCAGCGGGTCGGCTTCGATCAAATCCAAGATCACTGGATCGTGAATCCATCCGGCCTTAACGATTTCGGGCAATCCAGCGCGGTGTTCTTCGATCGGCAGTCCGGCCAAAACATCGAGGTCAACCAGGACGCCGCGTGGCTCATGGAATGCCCCCACCAAGTTCTTGCCCACCGCAGTATTGATGCCCGTTTTGCCTCCGACTGCCGCATCGACCATGGCCAAAGTCGTTGTAGGTACATGAACCACATCAATTCCGCGCAGCCAGCTAGCCGCTACAAACCCCACGAGGTCGGTGGTGGCTCCCCCACCCACGGACACAACGGCGTCACTGCGCGTGAAACCGGCCTGCCCCAAGACATCCCAGCACGAGGACAGTGTTTCCACCGTCTTGGCGGCTTCAGCATCGGGCAACGGCGTAGCCACAACAATCAAACCCTGGCTGGTGAGTTGATCAACGATCTGCGAGGCCAGCACCTGGACTGCAGGAGCGAAAAAGACACCTACACGCGTTGTGCCATCGCGCAACAGGGAACCGATATCGCCCACGACTGAGCGACCGATGATGACGGAGTAGGGCTGCTCTGTTTTCACTTCAATGGTGGTGGCCATCACTTCGCTCCCATGTGCATTTCGATCATGTCGGCAACTTCGTCGGGACTCAAACTACTGGTGTCCACGGTCCACAGCGCGACACTGGCGTAGTGCTCGGCGCGCTCGGACATCAAGTTCATGAGTTGGCCTCGAACATTGCCCAGCAAGAGCGGACGATCGCGATTTAAGCCAATGCGCGCCGCGGCGTGCGTCGCATCTACCGTCAGGTAAACAACGGGCTGTCCTTGCAAAAGTGATCGCGTGCCCTCGTTCAGCACTGACCCACCACCCAGCGACAAGACTCCATCATCTTCAGCCAGAGCGACCGACACGACAGCCACTTCTAAGTCGCGAAAGGCGGGTTCGCCCTGGGTGATGAAAATGTCGGCGACTGATAAACCGGCTTCGGCCTCAATCAATGCGTCGGTATCGGCAAAAGTGACACCCCAACGTTGGGCGAGCAATTGGCCCACGGTGGTCTTGCCTGCACCTGGCGAACCGACGAGAACGAGCCGGGGACTCATCGAATGATGAGGTTGTCGAGGTAACTACGGAGGTTGCGCTCCACCTCACGAACCGAGTCGCCACCAAACTTTTCTAACGCGGCGTCAGCTAGAACGAGTGCGACCATAGCTTCAGCAACAATCCCAGCTGCTGGCACAGCACACACATCGGAACGCTGATGATTGGCCTTGGCCGCCTCACCAGTGGCAACATCAATGGTTGACAGCGCGCGCGGAACAGTCGAAATCGGCTTCATGGCTGCTCGAACGCGCAACACTTCGCCAGTGGTCATGCCGCCCTCGGTGCCGCCCGCGCGACCAGAAAGTCGGCGCACGCCCGCATCGGTGTTTTCGATCTCGTCGTGAGCCTGCGAGCCGCGGCGGCGAGCCGAGGCAAAGCCGTCGCCCACTTCGACACCCTTGATGGCTTGAATGCCCATCAA
>JBAXSF010000165.1:0-2296 GCA_037130835.1 Actinomycetes bacterium | reverse complement strand
GCCCGCTTTGCCATCGTTAACCCTCGAACATCGCGGGAGGATATTGCGGCCATCTTGGAAACCATGGCTTAACTCATGTCACACCGCTTACAGGTCGCCCGCAGACTGGGCGGATTTGTCGGCGCGTACATCGCCTCAATGTCCCCCCACCCGCCTACGATTAGGCAGACCGATGACACCGCTATCAAACCGTGGGGGTTTGTGATGGACGCCGCTAACGCTCAGTCTTCTGATGCGTTCCCAGGTGCAGGAACTCTCAATGAGCGCGACGAAGCCATCTTGGCTTTTGAGCGTCAATGGTGGAAGTACTCCGGCGCTAAAGAGCAGGCCATTCGCGAACTGTTCGACATGTCATCAACGCGTTACTACCAAGTTCTCAACGCTTTGATTGATCGCAATGAAGCGTTGTTGTACGACCCGATGCTGGTTAAGCGCTTGCGCCGTATGCGCGCGGAACGCCAACGTCAACGCTCGGCTCGACGCCTGGGCTTTGAGGTCTGAGCTAAAGCACCATGACTGACACCACAACGCCTTCGGCGGATGGGTCAAATCGACGCAGAGCCACGCGCTCTGGTCCAGAAAACCTTCGTCGCATTGTCATCCCTGCGCTCCTGGCAGTGGCATCCATCGTTGCACTCCTGGTGGCCTTCAATTCGTGTTCGGATCCCTATGACCAGGGTGAAGGGCTCGTCACCCCCATCGGCCAACCCACACTGAGTCCGACTCCCACCACACCAAGCCCTACACCGACGGATTCCTCAACGCCCACACCGACGGTGACCTCTAGTCCGACGGTTTCGGCCAGCGCAACACCGACGCCCACTGCTTCCGAGACTGCGTCACCGAGTCCGACTCCGACTGTGGCACCCAAACGCCCCGTGGTGATTCTCAATGGCACGACAACGATCGGATTAGCTGCGGCCTACCGACTGAAGGTCACTCGCGCTGGTTGGAATGTGGTTTCCATCGGTAACTGGACCCGATCAAGTGTTTCCGCCACGACCATCTTTTATCCCTCGGGATTTAAAGACAGTGCCAAGCGCTTGACTGACGACCTGAGTGGCACACAACTCACTCGTGAAGCACTCAGCGGAATGTCATCGACTCAGCTGACCATCGTGGTGGCGAACTAACTAGTCGAGCAAGACTCGATCGGTGTACTGACTTATCGCAACGGCTGGCGGTCGTTGCGCCACGGTGATATCGGATGTAATTGCCTCGTGCCCGCCCATCGTTGATTCGAATTGGGTCAGCGATGTGTGTAGCTCACGAACCGTGACGATGTGACCATCTCGATCGAGGCGATCCATGCCGATCTGCCAGATTTCTGCTGCCATTCGACCCAAGGCCTGTAAGTCTTGGTGGCGATGCTGGCGCTCACCAACGTCCACCTGAGCGATGGCATTCAGCCCGCGCAGCTGGAGAGTGTCGATGAGCATGCCGAGTTCGATGCCATACCCAGTGGGAAAGGGAAGCTGTTCGAGAAGTGAACGGCGAGCGGCGTATTCGCCTGCAAGTGGCTGGATGATGCCCGTCAGTTCGGGCCAGTGCAGATTCAGCAATGGCCGGGCTACCAATTCTGTGACGCGTCCACCGCCGGAGCGAATCATCGGTTCGTCAGCGGAAGAACCAGGGCCTAGGTCGATGGCTTCGTGGCGGTATGGCGCGGGCCGGTCATAGAAGGCCTTGACGAGATCAATTCCAGGATCAGTCAGGAGCGGTCCAAGTAATCCCGTGACGTAGGTGGCGGAGAAATTTCGAAGGTCCCCATCAAGAAAGACAACGATGTCGCCCTTAGAGACGAACAGCGATCGCCACATCGCTTCGCCTTTGCCCGGTAGGACATCAAAGCCGGTATTGATGAGGTCGTGAGCAAAAACTTTTGCTCCAGCTTGTTCAGCCAGCGATGCGGTGGCATCGGATGAAGCGCCATCAATGACGACAATTTCGTCAATGAGGGGCTGCTTAACCATTAACTCTTCGCGAACCGTGGTCACGATTGCGCCGATGGTTTCGGCTTCATTGAGTGCTGGGATTACAACGGAAATGGTGTTCCGGCCTTTGCCCTTGAGCAGCGCCTGCATCGCCCAATCTTGTGCGTGCGAGGTATGGCTGGCGAACCACGTACTTGTCTGTGGATCCACGCGTCCTCCCGCTCCCGATTGTGACCACTCACCAGGCCAGGTGGGTCCTGCGGTAAGGTCGGTACACCGTTGCACACGACGGCGAACACCACAACTGCATATAGCTCATCCCGAGGGGCAGAGGGAACGGCCCGTTGAAGCCCCGGCAACCA
>JBAXSF010000164.1:0-2310 GCA_037130835.1 Actinomycetes bacterium | reverse complement strand
CACCAAGACCGTCGGGCCTTGCCCGTGGACTTCGTAGTAGAGGGGGACACCGCGGTGGGGTAAGCGTGGGCATGACGCCATTGTGCCCACTGACCTATGAGCCGGTAATCGTGCCTAGAAAAAAAATCCGGCCGGCTTGATCTTGGGCACTGTCGGTGGGTCATGCCATGATTAGGACTTAGCGCAAATCTGCGCTAAACTGACGGTGCTGGCATCAGCTGGCCAAACGGGAGGAGTACAGATGAAGTTTCCAACCTTGCATGTGGGCCGAGGTAGCCAAGTCGGCCCATTGACGGTTTTCCCACTGTGGGCCGATAAGCCCGCCCCCACCAAGCGCTTTTTCAGTAATAAGTCAGGGTCGCTGGTTGTTTCCGAACGCGAGGGTTCGCCGGTGGTTGGCGAACTCGTGGTGACCAATAACAGTGCCGAGCCGGTGTTGTTGCTGGCCGGCGACTTGCTCGAAGGTGGCTGGCAACACCGCGCCATTGCCGAGCCCGTCCTGATTGCTGCTGGCGCATCCGAAGTAGTGAGCGTCAAGTGCGTCGAACGTGGTCGTTGGTCTGGCGCCGGGGAGCAGATCAACCGCGGACGCAAGACTGGACCGCGCCTGCGCTCCAAGCTTGAGGGCAGTATGCAGAGCAAGCAGCATGAAGTCTGGGCCGAGGTTGATCGCTTTTCCTCGATGCAGTTCACCTCAAAGACTGCTTCCTATGTTGACTACTTGAACCTGGTGGAGGAGCAGGCTGTCGGCAGCGACGTGCGTCCACTCGATGGTCAAGTCGGTGTTGTTGTGGCCGCTAACGGTCACCCGATCATGCTTGAGGTATTTGCCACTCACGAGGATTTGGTTCAGGCCTGGGATGCCTTGATCAGCGGTGCATTGGCCGATACTCGCGGGGTGCGTTCGGTGCGCACACCCTCACGTCGTGTCCACCGCTTCATTGATGGACTGGAATCTGTCGAACTCAGCCGCATTTCCAAGGCTGGATTAGCTGAGAAGGTCGTCGGTGTGGGCGAGGCGGACAATCTGTTCACGTCAATTTCAGGCGTGGAATGGGATGCGGAGCTCGTCCACTTGCTAGTTCTGAACCAGCGCCACGATCTGTTTGCCGACGCGCACTAGGTCTGAGGCCGTAGGCTCGTTCAAACAACGAATCGGGGACACCATGGCATGGCAGTTGCGGCGCTCGAAAGGGTTTGGACCCTTTCGCGTCACGTTGACCAAGCGAGGCTTGAGCGGTTCGGTGGGCATTCCAGGTTTTCGGATGTCAACTAATACTCGTGGCCAAGTTCGTCGCACTGTCCGGATCCCCGGTGCTGGTATTTACAACACGAAAGTGTTGAACCCGAAGACGGCAGCTGCAAAGGAGTCCGCGCCCCGCAAGGCGCGAGCCCCGAAGAAGCCGCCCGCTGAGCCGGTTGTCGCGCACGAGGAGTCCATGCCAGCTCCTGCGGCACCGCCTAACTGGTATCCCGATCCGCAAGGCGTCGCCACGTGGCGTTGGTGGGATGGCCAGGTCTGGACTCAGCACACGTCCTAACGATTTCCACTGTTGTCAGACCCCTGACCTAGAGTGGAGAACAGGTGAAGAGTGAGCGTCGCAGTTGGCCCCTTGGCCTTGTCGCTCCAGCAACCGCGCACACCCGCGCACGGTGCTCCCAAGGGATAAACCAGCCGGGGGAAGCCAATGGGCTTCCCCCGGAAGTGCGGGTTTTCGCATCTGAAAACCCCTGATCGAAAGTGGAGTTGTTATGCCATCTGATGACGCGTTAGACGGTTTGTCGCCGCAGTGGGAAGGCACCGAAGATGTTGACTGGTTGCCGCACGAGATCTTGCCCAATTTGTTTATGGGCGGAACCGGTGATCGTGATGTCGTCACCGTGCCAAAAGACAATCCAGACCTGATCCCCATGCACGGCTTTGATGCGGTGGTCACGTTGTATGCGCGCGCGCAACCGGTTGGCTGGGGCGTGGTCGAACATCGGTTTGGTTTCCCTGATTCGATGCTGGCCCCACAAGACAAGGGCCGCATCATTCAAGCTGCACGTTGGACGCACGAACGCTGGCGCTCGGGGGATCGGGTCTTGGTTCGCTGCCAAGCTGGCCTTAATCGTTCCGGCTTGGTATTGGCCCTTGCTTTGATGATTGAGGGCTATTCGGCCCAGGACGCGATCACGCTGCTGCGGCTGCGGCGTTCAGAGCACGTGTTGTGCAACCGCCAGTTCGAGCGCTGGGTGGAAACCGATGCCCATGCTGACCTGTTCGGCTCGGGGGCTGGCGATGAATGAGCCATTGACCAACTGTCGGGT
>JBAXSF010000163.1:0-2313 GCA_037130835.1 Actinomycetes bacterium | reverse complement strand
GCATTGAACGAGCCAGGATGTGGGAGGAAGACCGCGTAGCGGTCCGACGGTTCCTACCTAGGCTACTGATTGGTGCAGCCGTGCCCGGTGCACCACGCCTTGTAGCCGGATCCTCTGGGGTACAGGTCGACCGTGACACCTCGAGGGTGGTCGCAATCACAGGTCACCAGCCTGACTACCGATCTGGCCGGCAAGGTGACGGCTCGTCGGCGCAGTTGCACCATGCGTCGAAGCCGGTTGGCCCGGCAGTCAGGAAGTGGGTATCACCGACGCGGCAGAACGCTCCGTCGAAGCGATCGATTCCCCACGCGATGCGGGGCGGGTCGTGATGCCACCAGCGCATCGTCTTGTCGCCGTCGTCGATGTGAAACCAGCCGTCTTCCGTGACGTCACGAACGGTGACGAGCCTGCGGGGAGCGTCTGCGTAGACCCGAAGTACGGGGATCCAGTGTGTGACGTGTCCCAAGTGGAAAGTCTCGCACGGTGGCCGCGGTGGGCACGGCGGGTGTGGGTTGTTCTCCTCTAACTGACGGCGCCGTTCGGCGCGAGTCCTCCGGGCGATGTCACGGTACGTCGGTGGTGAGCTGCGATCAGACATGGCGGTTCCTCTTGGTTCACGCCCTCGCGGGCCTGTCCGTCCCGTCGCAGCGCAGCGGCGGGCAGGTCTTCCTCCGGGGGCACCGTCCACAGGCTGGGCGGTTGCCAGCGAGCAAGCCGGGGGGCTTAGCGCTCACTTCTTGACCTAGAGCAACCATATCTGGTGACGCCGACAACTTCTCTCTGGTCGCGGCGCGCTTGATCGCACATGCACCGAAGGGTTGGCCCAACAGGGTCAGCCCTTCATCACATTTGGCGGATAAACCAAACCCCCAGCACAAGGGTGCGGGAATAGATCGCGCGCGAGTCATGTTGGGGACTAGTAGGCACCACCCCTCACCCCATCTTGGAGAACTTCTATGACCATCGCCCTTATCGTCACCGCCGGTTTGCTCGGCTTGATCGCGACCGCATCAGGAATTCAAAAACTTCGCAAAGACCCGAAAGTTCTTGAGGTGATGCACTCGGTGGGTGTGAAGGACAGCCAACTTCCGATCTTGGCCGGGCTTGAAATTGCTGGTGCTCTCGGTTTGCTCATTGGTATCTGGATCCCGCTTCTAGGTATCGCAGCCTCAATCGGGCTGGCTCTCTTCTTCCTATCAGCCGTCGTTGCACACGTACGCGCCAAGGATTCGGCTAAGGAACTAATCGCTCCCCTCATCTTCGCGATTTTGGCATTGGCCATCGTCGCACTTGAGCTTGGTCGCTGATGCCGAACTTCACCGATGCTGAAATTTCGTACCTGCGCACTCAGCACTTATTGCGCTTTGCCACCGCATCCGCATCAGGAAGTCCTGACGTGGCGCCAGTGGTGTTTCAATGTGATGGAGACTTCATCTACACCGCTGGTTTTGATATCGCCAAAACGGTGCGGTATCGCAATATCAAGGAGAACCCCCGGGCCACAGTGGTCATCGACGATCTCGCGACCGTCAATCCCTGGGCGCCCCGCGGGGTTAAGGTCATCGGCGCTTGTGCACTTGAGCAGTCTGGTGATGGTGAGCGATTCAAGATCTCACCCGAGGTGATCATCAGCTGGGGCATCAACGACCCCAAGCCTGGAATACCTGCGATGGAGCGCCGAGTGATCGAGAAGTAAGCCGCGCGGGTGATTCACTTATTAAACGACGAATGGCCCCGACAAAAGTCGGGGCCATTCGCGTGAGGCAAAAACTAGATCGCGCGAACGTTCTCTGCCTGCGGACCCTTGGGGCCCTGGGTGATGTCGTACTCGACAGCCTGGTTCTCATCGAGGGAGCGGTATCCATCAGATGCGATTGCGGAGAAGTGAACGAACACGTCTGCTCCACCATCGGCCTGAGCGATGAATCCGAAACCCTTTTCAGCGTTGAACCACTTAACGGTGCCTTGTGCCATGTTATTTATCTTCCTTATTTGGGACGAAACAAGCGCACACTGTGTGCACTTGTGCTGCGGCCGACGTCCTGACCTGCGCATGTGGTCGAAGTAAAATAACAACCATCACCGAGCGGGAGTTCGAAAACCAATTCTGAAACAACAACTGCAGCTACCCATAACGGTACGCGCACCCCCTGACCCCCCTGACAGCCGGTAGCCCAAATGGGGATTTAGGCACGAATTACCTCTCGCTAGCCGCTGGCCGATCCTTTGCCTACCCCGCCTCAGGACGGCTGACCAACGCCCGATCAACCTGGGCCGATGTCCATGAAATATCTAGTTCTCTCATAGTCCCCC
>JBAXSF010000162.1:0-2347 GCA_037130835.1 Actinomycetes bacterium | reverse complement strand
AGTTCCACACTGTTCTGCGCGAGGTTGCCCAGCGTGAGGCTGGGCAACCTCGCGCAGAACAGTGTGGAACTCCGCTTCATCCTGCACGAGCACGACGGCGTGTGGATGCAGTGCCACACCCAGGGCGACGCCGGCTACCAGGACGTAGGCAGCGACACCGCCTCCCCATGGGTGGACACCCGCCCCGTGAAAGTGGCCGGCACCCCCGAATGGCGCGACTACCGCGCCTGCTGGTGGGATCACTCCACCCCCAGCATGGCCTTCGGCCCCGTGCTCAGGGTGATTGTGAATGGGTGAGATCAATCATACTGGATATGCAGCTTTTCATCCAGGATCCGCCCCCGCTGAAACTGGCCGGCCAGCCCGAGAAACGCCACCAACAACTCGGCTTCTGTGGCGGCAACCCCACCCCCGTCTGGCCCCGCTCGTCAAGGTGGTATTTGAGGGGATAGGACTCAGTGAGACCGCACAAAAGATTTTCCCGCATCCACTTGCTGATAGAAATGTGTCGCCGTCGTGCCACTTCAACAATTGCACACAAACTCAGTTGGGGTGAGCCAGTGAGAATCACAATCAGAAGCAACTTATGTCCGCAAAAGGATTAAAAATCACGCGCTGCTTGTTCTCGGTATTCCTGCTGATTGCCACGTCACGTGCAACAGCAGCCACTTGGGAAGGCTCTGACAATTTCACGTCGGGCGTATCCGGTGCAAATTGGACTCAAGTCCAACAAATTCACGGAACCGCGGTGTCGGCTGGTGCAAATGGGCACGCCAGCTTCTTGGTGTCTGGTCCAAGCTCAGCAGAGCAAGAGGCATGGCTTCTTTGGAATGGGCACCCAACCGCAAACACCGACTGGACACTGGAATTCAAGGGCCACAACGCCGCAAATTTCTCATCCGCGGGAGCTTCACAGTTTCAACTAATCGTCGGCGACCCGAGAGCATTGACCGGAGGAACGCCATATAGTTTCACTTGTGAATTCTCTCGTGGCAATTCCGCCGGTGGAACCCAAGCATCTTTTCAGAGCGGTAATTTTGCCAATGGTGGAGCCTCAGGGGCGGGCGGTGTGATAAACCCATCTACTCTTGCAGTAACGGATTTCCTGCTTCGGGTAATCTACCGCAGTATCAGCCAACGGTTTGAGGCTTGGTATGATGATACCGGTGTGGGTCTCAACTGGAAATTTCTCCGTGCGGCTACACTCTCGACTATGCAGCCCGATGCGACTGGTTCGAGTCAATTCGTCGTTGGCGTCATCGCTAACTGCTATATTGGGCCGATAGTTGAAGGACAACTTTGGGCGGACGACTTCCGGTTGGTGAATGCGCTCCTGGATGTGCCAACCATCACAACCCATCCAACCAATCAGACTGTCGCCGTCGGTGGTAACGTATCTTTCACGGTACAATCCATCGGAGGCACAGGCTACCAATGGCGATTGAATGGAACGAATATCGGCGGCGCAACGGCTGCCACCTACACAATCTTAGGTGCTCAAACGGGGAATGTGGGCAATTATTCTGTGATCGTCAGCAACGCGAATGGGGGGGTTGTGAGTGGGATAGCAAGCCTGAGCGTAACCAATCAACCGCCAGCGCTCTGGTTACCCAAAGACTCAAACCGCCATTGGCTCGACATTGCGATGTCGGCCAATGGTCGTAACTGCGTTGCTGTCGATTATAATCACGGCCGAGGCGGATATGTTTACACCTCATCGGATGGCGGCGCAACATGGACCCCGCGCATGACTGATGCGTTGAGAGCCTGGACTTGCGTTGCGTCATCAGGAAATGGTCAAAGGTTAGTTGCTGGAGTTGGCGGCGGTTCGGGCGAGCGTTATCTCTACACCTCAACGGACGCGGGGATAACATGGTCGCAACGCGAGAATTCGCGCTGGTGGGCCTCGGTTGCTAGTTCTACCAATGGAATCAAACTGGTAGCGGCTGCTTCCGGTGGACAAATCTACACATCATCGGACGCAGGCGAAACATGGATTGCCAGAGAGTCTGTTCATTCATGGCAGAGCGTGGCTTCATCTGCGGACGGGACTCATCTCGCCGCCGTTTTTAGTGTCGCGGCACCCGACCTTCAGAAAGGCTCGATTCTAACATCGGCTGATTCGGGAGTGACATGGCATGCCGCGACACCCCTCGGATATTGGAGCGGGATCGCGTGCTCGGCGGATGGAAGCAAGCTGGTCGCGAGCGATGGGAATTTTCAGGCTAGCGGATACATCTACACGTCAGCGGATTTCGGCGCTACTTGGACCCAACGCGCTGATTTCAGGCAATGGTATTCCGTTGCTTCTTCGGCCGACGGGAACAGGCTTGTGGCGTGTGTGTTT
>JBAXSF010000161.1:0-2357 GCA_037130835.1 Actinomycetes bacterium | reverse complement strand
CAGGGGCGTCCGGTTGAGTCAAGATCTTTTCGGTCGGGATTGGTTCGCACCATTAGTCACCGACAACGCGGTAACGGGTAAACAGACAGTCGGGGGCTGCCACCAGGTGTGCCAACTCAAGGGCTGAGTGAGCCCCCACGCCATCAACCAAGGGCTGGTCTTGCGCGCCGACAAGTTGGGGGCTCAGGGTTAAGCACAGCTCATCAATGGCTTGCTGCTCGAGCATTGCGCTCAAAAGGGCAGCGCCACCTTCGACCAAGATTTGGGTCAAGCCCCGATCACGCAATAGGGAGATGATCTGGTGAAACGAGATCTCCTCGCCAGGAAATTGCACCACCTCAACGACCTTGGTCAAGGCAGCAATGTTTTCAGTTGGCGTCGTTGCGGGAGTGATGACGATAGTTGGCTGTTGGAGGCATTCCAAGGCGGGATCTAACCGGCCACTGCGCGAAATGATGACCAGGACCGGTGGGTTTTCTCGGCCGGACGCTTCGCGCGCAACGACCAATTCCTCGCGCGTGATCGCGGGGAGTCTGTACTGCTCGGCTCGCACTGTTTGGGCGCCAACGATGATCGCGTCACTGAGACTGCGCAGCAGGGCAAAGATCAACTGGTCATCCGCAGTGGATAACGACTTCGCGCGACCGTCGGCTCCGCTGATCTGGCCATCAAGTGAGGTCACCAGGTTGGCTCGCACGATGGGCAGGGCTTCATCCACGGCGTAGAGCTGTTGCAAGTCGGCCAAGGACAGATCAAGGGGGTCATTGATCAGGGTCGTCTCAGGGGCACGCAACAAATACACATTGACACCTTGGCATACGGGCCCAATGGATGCGGTCGTGGCTAGGTCGAACGCGTAGAGTTGGTCAGGTGAAGACAACAACGCGTGGGGGATACGTAGGTGTGGCGCTCGTAGCGCTGCTGGCGTTGATGCTGGCCGGATGTAGCCAAGCCCAACAGGTCGCTGACCAAGCCGCGGTAGTAGCGAAGAAGGCGGCCGAAACTGCCACCAAGGACGCGGCCACTGCGGTGATTTCGCGCGTGGCCACCTCTGTGGCACGTGATGCCGGCGTGACATTGGTGTCTCCACCTGATTGCACCAGCGACCTCACATTGAACGTGGCAAAGGCCAGCGCCAAAGGCGATGTGATGTGCGTGGGGCGAACCACTGATCGCAAGGCCTTCAAAGCCACGTTCAAGGGTTCATTGACCGACGCTGGTTGCAGTGGCACGTTAACCGTTGACATTGAGGATCGTGAACCGATCGTCATTGACCGCATCAAGGACTGCTCGATCGCGCAAGTGGTTGGCGGCGCCGCTGAAAGCTCGGACTCATAAATGATGCAAGTAACGATGATGCTGTGTGACTACGCCCAAGTAGCCGATGGAAAGTTGTATATCAACGGTGGTGGCTGGTCGCTGGTGGATTCACACACACCACCGAGCGCCATTGCGATGTTGGTGATGGTTCCTTGGGACCGGGCCGGAACACCGCTACAACTGGACCTCTCGCTCATTGACGAAGATGGTCACCCGGTCGTTCAGCAAGTCGACGATGCGGTGAACCCGCTGCATATTGGTGTTCGTCTAGAAGTGGAGCGTCCAGCGGCTCAGCCCGCCGGAGTTCCCATCGATGTGCCGATGGCGCTGGGGATTCCGCCGCTGCAGTTGCGGCCCTTTGGCCGGTTTGCGTGGCAGTTGAGTATTGATGGGCAGCACCGCGAGGACTGGAATCTGTCCTTTTCAACGCGCGCTTAGTTCGATTCCACCCGGCTGAGAAAGTCCCCGATGGCATCGGAGAACAACTTCTTGTGCTCTCGGCCCGCGACCACGTGCGGCAGGTTCGCAATGAGCACACTGTCGGCCTGGGGGATGGCTTCTGCGAGCGGCATGGTCAATCGCGTGCCGGTTAATAGGTCGCCGTCGGCGTGGATGACAAATGTCGGTGCCGTGATCGATCCCAGGTGCTGAGCAGCGTCGTGGGTGACGGTGGCTTCTACCAAGCGTTGCATGCCATCAATGTTGTTGTTCAGGTGTGACCACGGGCCGTGCGTACCAAGGAATTGATCGGCACTCTGGTTGTAGTAGTTGGGATCAAAACACCACTGCGCACACAGCTCTTGGAATTTTAGGAATCCTTGTGTCTTTGCTACGTCAAGCAAGGTGTTCATCTGGTCGGTGAACAGGCGATCGGGTTGGGCCCATCCACCCGACATGGTCAGCGATCGCACAAGTTCGGGATGATCAATGGTCAGCCATTGGGCCACACAAGCACCGATGCCAACGATGCCAACGATGTGAGCGGGTGTGCCACCCACGTGCTGTAGAACCGCAGCCGCATCCTCAGCATGTGCGCG
>JBAXSF010000160.1:0-2419 GCA_037130835.1 Actinomycetes bacterium | reverse complement strand
ATCATGACCGCGCTGTATGAGCGCGATAAGCCCAACGGTTCGGGCAAGGGCCAGGTCATCGACTTGGCCATCATTGAGCCCATCGTGACCATCCTTGGACCACAGCCAACTATTTACGACCAGACCGGCGTGATTCAAGGTCGCACCGGCAACCGCTCGGTCAACAACGCGCCCCGTAATACTTACAAGTCCCGCGATGACAAGTGGATTGCGATCTCCACCTCAGCCCAATCGATCGCCGAGCGCGTATTGACGTTGGTCGGCCACCCAGAAGTATTGGACGAGCCGTGGTTTGCCAGTGGCGCTGAACGTGCCAAGCATGCCGATCTTCTCGATGGCTATGTCGGTAGCTGGATCGGCGCGCGCGACGCGGACGACGTGATCCGCGAGTTTGAAGCAGCCCAGGCCGCCGTCGCCCAGATTTACACGATCAAGGATGTCTTTGAAGACCCGCAGTACCAAGCCCTAGACACCATCACCACGGTCGAAGACCCCGACCTAGGTCCAGTGCGCATGCAAAATGTGCTGTATCGCTTGTCGCAAACCCCTGGTGGAATTAACTGGACCGGCCGCAAGATGGGCGCGGATACCAACGAGGTCTTTGCTGAACTAGGACTAACTGAAGAACAAATCGCTGGATTGCGCGACGCCGGCATTATCTAATCTCTTACCGCTTCGAAAGGCTAAACATGAGCACCATTGATGGTTTGGGCATTGACTTCGCTGCCTTGGGCAATGCTCGGCTGATTGATCTGGCCCAGCCCATGAAGAACGGCATGCCACAGTCGCCCAACCACCCACCGTTTCGCATGATCCTTGAGCGTCGGCACGGTGACATGGTTCGCAGCGACGGCGGATCGGCCTCTAACGAAGTCATCATCACCGGTGGACATGTCGGCACCCACGTTGATGCACTCGGTCACGTCTCACAAGATGGTTTGATCTACGGCGGCATCAAGGCCGAGTCGATTCAGTCCCACCTTGGACTGTCCGAGCACGGAATCGACACGTTCACTCCTTACGTGGGTCGCGGCGTTTTGCTTGACATCACCAAGGTCAAGGGCGTGGACACTCTCGATCCTGGCTACGGCATCACCGCCGATGACTTGGAAGCCGCCGAAGAGCTCGCAGGCGTCAAGGTGCAAGAAGGCGATGCAGTCTTGATCGGTAGCGGTTGGTCACGACTGTGGGATGACCGCTTGGCCTTCCAAGGTGTCGACTCTGGCGTCCCCGGACCTGATGTGTCAGCCGGTAAGTGGTTGCAAAGCAAGAAGGTGCGCGTAGCCGGAGCCGAAACCATTGCCTTTGAACAACTCAAGCCCGGAGCCGGACATGCCACCTTGCCCGTGCACCGCGTGCTCCTAGTAGATGCCGGTATCAACATCATCGAAACCATGCGTTTGCACGAACTGCTTGATTCCGGTGCCAGCGAATTCCTCTTTGTCTTGGCCCCGATTCGCGTGGTCGGTGCCACGGGCGCACCGGTTCGCCCGCTGGCCTTGATCCTAGGAGCTTGATCCATGACTGACCGCACTCCGGTTCAACAACTTGCCGATTTTGCCGCCTCCTGTCGCGACGGTTTGCCCCTAGACGTGCGCGAAGACGTCGTCGGCCGCATCTTGGATGTGTTGGGGAACTCCATCGCCGGGTTTGCCGAATCAGCGGGCAACGATTCCGAGCCGGACCGCGCTGTCCTGCGCGTCATCGCCGGCATGGGTGGCACTGGGTCATCGAGTGTGGTCGGCAGTGACTCCAAGTACCCCGCAGCTAACGCGGCGTTGATGAACGGCTCTCTTGCCCACGCTTTGGACTTTGACGACACGCACTTGCCATCGGTGTTGCACCCCAGCGCATCGGTGGTTCCAGCCGCATTGGCTGTGGCCGAAGAAGTCGGCGCCACCGGCGAACAATTGGCTCAAGCCATCGCCGCTGGTATTGAAATTACGAACCGTTTAGGTATGGCTTCTTACGACAAGTCGATTCGTAACTCCACCTTCTTTGAAAAGGGTTGGCACGCCACCTCCATTTGCGGAACCTTGGGTTCAGCAGCCGCTGCTGCCATGTTGTACGGCTGCACGGCTGATCAAATCGCACACGCGATCTCCATTGCCGCGTCCATGGGTGCTGGCGTGATCGAAGCCAACCGCACCGGTGGTTCGGTCAAGCGCATTCACTGCGGATGGGCCGCTCACGGTGGCGTCTTGGCAGCGGCCATGGCCCGCGAAGGTGTCACCGGTCCCCCGACCGTGCTTGAAGGCCGCTTTGGTTTCTTCAACGCCTACATCGATGGTGTCTGGGATGAAGCCGCCATGCTCGATAACTTGGGAACCCGCTGGGAGCTGTTGCGCACGGTGTACAAGCCCTACCCCAGCAACCACTTCACCCACCCGGGCATTGACTGCGCACTGGCCATTCGCGC
>JBAXSF010000016.1:0-15536 GCA_037130835.1 Actinomycetes bacterium | reverse complement strand
ATGCAGGACAAGGACATGGCCATTGACCTGACCTTCGACGCTAAGGCGCGGTTGGCCGCACGTGGCTATGACCCGGTCATGGGCGCTCGTCCGCTACGTCGCACGATTCAACGCGATATTGAGGATGAACTGTCCGAAAAGATCTTGTTCGGTGAGCTTCGCCCCGGTCAGATTGTGTTGGTCGACGTTGCGGGTGAGGGCGAGGATGCCCACTTCACCTTTACCGGCACCACTAAGGGCGAAATGCCAGACCTGCCACCGGTTGAAACCGCAGAAAGCGGTTCATCGGAGTAGCCCTAGGCGGGTAAGGAAAAAGTGCCATCCGCACGGATGTCAATGAGGCCATCGGCGACCAACGAATCCAAGGCACGCGCGCGTTGTACGGGCTCGGGCCAGGCTTGATGGAGTTGTCCTAATTCGACAGGACCGTTGCTATTTCTCACAACTGCTAACAGCTGGCCACGGCATTGACGGTCGGTGCCTTTGTAGGTTTGACCCTTGCGTGCCGGCCCTTGCCATTCGGGCTTTCCGTTTAACCGCCACGTGCACTGGGTGCGGATGGGACAGCCATCGCATTGCGGCGAACGCGAGGTGCACACCAATGCGCCGAGTTCCATGACGGCGGCGCTGAGTCGGGCTGAGGCATGAGGATCCGTCGGCAAGAGCTCGTCGGCTCTCGTGCGTTCGCGTTCAGTGATGCTGGTGGTCATAGCAAATTGCACGCCATCGAATACCCGAGCATGCACTCTGCGCACGTTGGTATCCAACACTGCGCAACGTTGCTGGAAGGCAAAGGCCGCGATGGCGGCAGCGGTGTATTCACCCACCCCGGGTAAGGATCGCAACTGGGGGAGAGTGGCCGGAATCTCGCCACCAAATTGCTCACCACACATCACCGCAGTGGCGTGGAGTCGCAGCGCACGACGTGGATAGCCCAGCCGCCCCCACATCACGATCGCTTCGCCAGGAGTGGCGCTGGCGAGTGCGCTGGGTGTGGGCCAGCGCTCCATCCACTGCGCAAAGGGTTCCAACACTCGGCTCACAGGGGTCTGTTGGAGCATAAATTCACTCACGACCACGGCCCAGGGGCTTGCTCCCCGCCAGGGGAGGTCGCGCTCGGCGTGGTCGAACCACTCGAGGAGGCTCGATCGCACTTCACGGGTGGTCTTAGGCGTGAGCACGGGCTCCACGCTAGGGGATCTGGGCTTTTACGCAACCACAGTGCCCTGTGCGGGTTTGCCCTCTCTACTGTGTTACCTGTGTCCTCCCTGCTCAATCCCGTAGGTGATAAGCCGGTGCGCGTGTATTGGCGCCGCCGCATAGAAATTCTTGTGGTGCTGGTCGTCCTTGTTCTGTTTGTTGGCAAGGCATGCGGAGGCGGTAGCCAGCCCGTTGCTGACAACACACCAATCCCCGCCGTGACGACCACGAGTTCGGCCACCCTGACGCCGTCGGCCTCGACAGCCGTGAGTGCATCACCGACCTCCGCACCCAGTCCTTCTGTTGCCCAAATCCCGGCCAAGGGCGGATGCGAGGACTCCCAGGTACGGGTTTATGTCACAGCCGAAGGCTTGGAGAACCCCGTCGGTGGACCGGTTCTGATGCGCTTTGTTGTGGCGACGAACAGCGACACGACGTGCTTGCGCGATGTGGGTGGCACACAAAATGAAGTCAGGATTACCTCTGCCAGCGGGAACCGCATCTGGTCATCCGATGATTGCAACCCCGGTGGCGCTGCTAATGTCCGCCCAATTTCACAGTCTTCGCCTTATGCGGTGACGGTGGAATGGAACGGAAAAGTCAGCAAGCCGGGCTGCAGCGGACCAAGGCCAGAAGCATCAAAGGGTTCGTATGCAGTCGTCGCGCGCAATGGCGATGTGAAGAGTCAGCCAGAGCCACTGATCTTGAACTAGGGCTGTTAGACGTAACGCTCAAGGATTGACGAGTCGGCTAAGCGGGACAACCCTTCGCGTACGGTACGTGCCCGGTTTTCACCGACACCTTCCACGGCCTGCAAGTCATCAATGCTGGCGCCCAGCATTTTTTGCAAGGAGCCGAAGTGCTCGACGATGCGCTCGGCAACGGGGGCAGGTAGCCGCTGAACCTTGGAGAGCAACCGGAAGCCGCGCGGGCTGAGCGGGAGTTCGAGGTCGGTGCCTGGGTGGCCCAGGGCCTTGGCCACCAAGCTGAAGTCGAGGAGTTCCTCCGCCGACAGCTCAGCCAAGGCGTCAAGTGCGGCCTGAAGTTTGCGGCTGCGCTTGCCAGTGCCGGGCAGGTAGTCACGGGCGATGAACTCGCGTTCGTTATCCATGCCGGCAGAGATCTCGTCATGCTGGAGTGACAACAAGCGTCCGTCGACTCCGAGTTCAATGATGTAACCACGAATTTCCGCCGCGATACGCAGCACCATTTCAATGCGCTGTGCGACCACGGCAACATCCCGGATGGTGACGAAGTCGTCGATCTCCAAAGCCGTCAAGTTTCCCGCTACTTCGTTGAAGCGCTGCTTGTAACGCTCGAGCGTAGCGAGAGCTTGGTTGGCACGAGACAAAATGATGTCTGAATCCTCAAGCACGTAGCGACGACCAGCAACATAGATGGCGATCATCTGCATGGACTGCGAAACCGAGATGACCGGGTATCCCGTTTGCTTGGCTACTCGCTCGGCCGTTCGGTGGCGGGTTCCTGTTTCATCGGTGGTGATACTGGGGTCAGGCACCAGCTGAGTGTTGGCCCACAAAATCTTGGTGGCGGCTGAGTCGATGACCATCGCCGCGTCCATCTTGGCGAGTTCGCGCAGTTGTTGTGGTGAGAACGGCACGTCCAGTGCAAAGCCACCACTGAGCAGGCTGTCCAAGCTCTTGTCGTAACCGAAGATAATCAGAGCACCCGTGCGGCCGCGCAAAATACGCTCAAGGCCATCGCGCAGTTCAGTTCCGGGAGCAACAGCGGCAAGGGTTTCGCGAAGGACTTGTTCTTGGTCAATGTCACCGGCCACGATGATGGGTCCTTCCCCGATGCTGTGCCTTGCATTCCGTGTGTTGGACTATAGCCCTCGGATGCTGGTGGGTTCGACTCGGATGAAAGGAAATCGTCAATGACTTCGTGGGCGGATTTTGTGAACCAAGCGCCACAATTGAGTTCTTACATGCAGCTCCGAATCAGTGACGATGCCACGGGGCGTATCACCTACGTTGCGACGGTGCGCAAGGACGGTGGCCCGCGGGTACACCCGGTCAAGGTGTTCCCTGCCGGCGATGGGCTGTATCTGTACATGTACCCCGAGTCGCCTAAAGGACTGGATTTGCAACGTGACCCGCGGATCGCGCTTCATGCCGCTGTGACCCCCAATCCTTTTGAGTCGGGAGAATTGGCTGCCTGGGGTACAACAACGGTCATCACGGACCCGCAGGTTAGGACCGTGGCCAACGCGGCAGCTCCCTTTGCGTCGCCTCCTCCTGAGGAGAACGTTCTCTATGAAATATCCCTGGACTTAGTGATCGGGACGCCCGTTATTGATGGCAAGCCCGTTCACCTGCGCTGGCGTTCACGCGATGGTGTCGAGGAAGACATCGGCTTTGGCGGGCGAGACTCTTAAGCGCTGGAAGCGGCCCGAATCGCAGTAGAAATGTCGCTCGCTTGCAAAACCTGCAAGCCCGTGGGGATCTGTGGCAAGGCATCACTGGGAATGATGGCCTTGGTAAAGCCCAATCGGTGAGCCTCGGCTAACCGCCGCTCAACACCGGCAATGGGGCGTAGCTCCCCGGACAGGCCCACCTCGCCCATGGCAACGAGGCCGGGGAGCAGAAGGCGATCAGTAGCCGCCGAGGCGATGGCCAGGGCAATGGCTAAGTCCACTGCTGGCTCTTGGAGTTTAACTCCGCCGACAGTGGCAGCAAAGACATCGTGGGGTGCCAGGACGACACCACCGCGTCGTTCGAGCACAGCCAGGATCATGGCGGTGCGGGACGAATCGAGTCCGCTGGTCGTGCGTCGCGGGGAGTTGAGCGCGGAGGGACCTACAAGTGCTTGCACCTCAGCAACCAGAGGTCGGCGACCTTCAAGAGTCACCGTGACACATGTTCCAGGTACCGGTTCATCGCGCCGGCTGATGAACAATCCACTCGGGTCAGGCAGTTCAACGATGCCGGTATCAATGAGTTCAAAACACCCCACTTCATCGGTGGGCCCGTAGCGGTTCTTCGCCGCTCGAATCATGCGCAGGCTGTGATCGCGGTCGCCTTCGAACTGCAACACCACATCAACGAGGTGCTCAAGTATCCGTGGTCCAGCGATGGTTCCATCCTTGGTCACATGACCGACCAGGACCGTGGCGATGGTGCGTTCTTTGGCGATCCTGATTAGCGCTCCGGCGACTTCGCGCACTTGGGTGACGCCACCGGCGGCGCCATCAATGTCTGCACTGGCGATGGTCTGCACCGAATCAACGATCAACAGTGTGGGGTTGATTGCATCTATGTGAGCCACGAGCGCGGAAAGATCAGACTCGGCTGCCAAATACAACGAGTCAGCCAGGGCATTAATACGTCCAGCGCGCAGACGCACCTGAGCCGTGGATTCCTCTCCGGTGATGTACAGGACAGTGCCACCGGCTCGCGCAGCTTGCGCCGCAACCTCCAAGAGCAAAGTGGATTTGCCGACACCAGGTTCACCGGCGACCAGGACGACTGCACCTTCAACAAGGCCGCCACCCAACACACGATCAAGTTCGCCCACACCACTGGGCGTGGCTTTTGCTGACTCAATCCCGATTTGGCCGATCGGCAATGCCGGTTCTGTGACTACACCGGCCCGGACTTCACGAAGTTTGGGAGCGCCAACTTCCGCGACGGTATTAAAACTTTGGCACTCGCCACATCGCCCGGCCCACTTCGATGTTTTCCAGCCACATTCGCTGCACGCGAAGGCGGGACGCGCCTTGGAGGTTGCCATGGCTAAAACCTAGGGCAGTCCCCTGACAGAGTGCGCGTTAACTCGGGTCAGCGGGGTGTGGCGCAATGAGTGGCAAAAGCGGCCGTACGGCTTTGATGGCTTCGCGCACATCACAGAGTTCAACCAACTTCTTGTAGGCCTTCTTGCCTAGCAATTCGGTGAGCTCGTCCTTCGATGAGAGGTAAAGCGGTTGAGTGGCTTGGTGGGCTTCGGGGTTTCCCGTGCAGTACCAATCAAAATCGTGTCCGCCATCGCCCCAGCCAGGACGGTCGTACTCGCCGATGACCATGACGGTGCGTTCATCGCCGTTGGCCAATTCGACTGTGTCGTAGGTGCGACGAATAGGGAGTTGCCAGCACACATCAGGCTTGGTCTCGACGTGGCTTACACCTTTAGCTGCCGCTAGGTGATGTAGCGCGCATCCACCACCGCCAGCAAAGTCGGGGTCGTTATTAAAGATGCAGGCCCCATCGACAACGCGCGTCTTGCGCTCGCCGTCTTCATCTTTTTCGATCCACTGCTCGGCCTGGCGCTGCCACGTCTCAGGTGTGAGTTCGGCCACTGCTTTCTTCACGCGCTTTTCATCTGACTTGCCGCTGAAGTGAGCGCCATGAACGCAACAGCCCGAGTCAGGCATTGATGCGTCAATGCCCTTGCACCCATTGCCGAAGATGCAGGAGTAGCGAGAGGTGAGCCAGGTCAGGTCAGCACGAATCAATTGATCCTCATCAGCGGGATCAAAAAACTCCACCCATTCGCGGGGGAATGTCAACGGAACCTCAGGCACGCGGACACCTTACGCGGTCAATCGTGGGGATGGAAGGTAGCCTCAGCACTGTGCGATTAGGAGTGCTCGATATCGGATCAAATACGGTCCATCTGTTGATCGTTGACGCCTATCATGGGGCGGCTCCGGTGGCGACGGCCTCACACAAGCTGGAATTGCGCCTCGCCGAGCATGTTGACGTACATGGGTCCATTGACCGGCCCGGAGTCGACTCGCTGATTGACTTTGTTCGCGAGGCATGTGAGTTTGCCCAGGAAGAGGGCGCGGAAACTCTCCTGGCCTTTGCGACCTCGGCCATGCGTGATGCACCCAATGGCCGAGCAGTGCTCAAGAAGGTGCAACAAGCAAGCGGCGTTGAAGTTGCTGTCTTGTCCGGTGATGATGAGGCACGGACCACATTCCTGGCCGTGCGACGGTGGTTTGGCTGGTCTTCGGGTGAACTTTTTGTTGCCGACATCGGTGGTGGATCGTTGGAACTTGCCCTTGGCGCTGACGAAGAGCCTGCGGTTGGCTTGTCATTGCCCCTTGGTGCAGGTCGACTCACTCGGCAGTTTGGTAAGGATGGGGACCTTGATCTCAAGGGTCTGCAAGCGATGAAGCGATTTGTTGAGGATGAAGTTGGCACTGTTGTTGATGAATTCTCGGAACAAGAACTCGTTCGTCATTTCGTTGCTACCTCAAAATCTTTTCGCCAGTTAGCCCGAATTAATGGTGCACCGCCAAGTTCGGAGGGGCACCACATCACTCGCTTGCTCAAGCGCAGCGGTCTGGACGGCATGGCCGAGCGCTTGGTTGACATGTCAATGGATGAACGCGCGAAGTTGCCCGGGGTTTCTCGCGGACGTGTCCAACAATTGCCAGCAGCAGCCGTAGTAGCGGAGGGCGTGATGAACGCCTTCGCTATTGATGCCTTTGAGTTGTGCCCGTGGGCCCTGCGAGAAGGCATGATTTTGCAGTATCTGGACGCAATGCCTGTTCAACACCACCGTGTATAGCGGTTCCAGTGTCAAGATAGAAATCCTGATCGAACGGCGACCAAAGGACACCTGGTGAATCAACTGACCTTCGTGGGTGGCGGTCGCATGGGGGAGGCACTTATTGCCGGTGCCTTGCGGGGAAGTTTTGTCGCAGCCGACATTTCCGTGGTCGAGCCCGATGATGCACGCGGGCAGTTCCTCACCCAGTCCTACGGCGTTGAGGTTTCAGCCGATCCGGCATCCATTGCCCGATCATCCGTCGTTGTCTTAGCGGTCAAGCCTCAAGTACTCATGCAGGTGTGCGAACAACTCGCCCCGCACCTTGCACCCAACACGTTGATCATCTCGATCGCAGCCGGAGTGCGCACTAGTGCCTTGGAAGCGGCGTTGCCACCGGGCATCGCGGTGGTACGCGTGATGCCTAACACTCCTGCCTTCGTCAATGAGGGAATGAGCGTTCTGAGCGCCGGCTCGCAAGCCTCTGAGGCAGACATGGCACGCGTTCGCCAACTGTTTGAGCCGGTCGGAAAAGTTCTCGTTGTCGAAGAGTCGGATCAAGATGCTGTCACCGCGATTAGTGGAAGTGGTCCGGCATATTTCTTTTACCTGGTTGAGGCTATGGAGGCCGCGGCCGTGGGGCTGGGGCTCTCAGCAGAGGTTGCCCATGTGCTGGCGGTTCAAACGGCCCGCGGTGCAGGTGTGATGGTGAGCCAAAGCGCTGACTCGGCAGAAACGTTGCGGCACAACGTGACGTCGCCCGGTGGCACGACCGCCGCCGCGATCGCTCAACTTGACGATCATCAGGTGAAGCAGGCGGTGGAGAGCGCAGTGAAGGCAGCGCATCAACGATCCATTGAGCTGTCCTGAATCGCACGTGAGATAGGCCACCGCTGTGAACGCGCGAGCGCGTCATCCCCTGCATACGATGGGGTAGTGAAAACACATCGCTTGGGATTTGTTGTGGTGATTGCTGTCCTAGCCCTGACGGGGTGTGGCGGTAATCAAGACACCGGCATTGAAACCGGTTCCGTCATCACGAGTTCGGTGTCGGAGTCTGTTGAGGCAGCTGGATCTATTTCAGCCAAAGCCGTGGTGACCATTTCCAGTCCCGCATCGGGAACAATCGGCCAACTGTTCGTTCGCGATGGGCAAAAGGTGCGTAAGGGCCAAAAGCTGTTGGTTATTTCCTCACCATCCACCCAAAAGCAGCTTAAGCAAGCGCAGTCCGCAGCGCACTCCTCGTCAGTTTCCATCCCGACGCCAACAGCTACTCCGGTGGCGAATGCGCTCGCCCAAGCAGATGCCACGGCGAAGGCTGCTTTTGATGCGGCACAAACGGCGATTGATGCGCTGCCAGCCGGAGCGGCCAAGACGCAGGCTCAAACCGCGCTCGCCCAAGCCAAAGCCCAGTACGCCTTAGCTCGGGCGCAAGTTAACGCGACAACGTCGTCAGCCAATGATGCACTCACCAATGCACTGGCCTCCATCTCACAACTTGTTAACGCGCAGGGAGGGACTGCTGACCTCGCTGTAACTGCTGCGCGCGATTCGGTCAAAGCTTTGACGATTCGAGCGCCTATCTCCGGCATCGTGACCTTTGACGCGGTGGCGAGTGCGGGAAGTTCAAGTGGTGCATCTGGTGTCTTGAGCCAGCTTCCCAGTTCATTACAAGGCTTGGCCTCGAGCGTGCTCGGAAGCGGCGGTGGCAGTTCAGCCTCGGCGAGTGGGTCCTTGACTAAGGGATTGCCGGTGTCTTCGGGTCAAACACTGTTAACGCTGACCGACGTAGCGGGCCTGACATTGACAACGCAGGTTGATGAAACCGACATCTTGCTCGTCAAGACCGGAATTAAAGCCAACGTGCAGTTGGATGCTGTCCCCGATGCGAACTATCAAGGACGCGTCACCAGCGTGGGTGTGACGCCGTCAACGTCATCGCGTGGCGGGGTCTCCTATGTCGTGCGGTTGTCGTTTGGCAGCGGAACTACTGCCGATGGCCTGCGTGCCCCACGGCCGCTACCGGGTATGAGTGCAGTTGCCCAATTGCAGGTACGTACGGATCGAGCCGCTATCTCGGTTCCTGCGTCCGCAGTTTTCCGTGACCTGGGATCTGACTCGGTGTGGATCGTGGTTGATGGCGTTGCCAAGAAGCGGGTGGTGCGGTTGGGTGCGCAAGGCGCCGACACCATCGCGATTGCCTCCGGATTGAAGGTAGGCGACACGATCGTGATTCGTGGAGCTGATCGAGTGCGCGAGGGCCAGTCGCTTTCATGAGTGAGCCCGCGGTTGAGGCAATCGACGTCACGCGTTCCTATGAACTTGAAGGTGGCGTAGTCGTCAATGCTCTGAGCGGAGTCTCGTTACGCATCGATACCGGTGAGTATGCAGCCATCATTGGACCCTCGGGTTCAGGCAAATCGACTCTGATGCACCTCCTGGGCTGCCTGGATCGCCCGACCACCGGTGCGCTGCGCATTGCTGGTGCCGACGTCTCCAGTTTGGACGACACTCAACTAGCCCAACTGCGCAATGAAACCGTTGGTTTTGTCTTTCAGTCGTTCCAGTTACTGCCACGTATTAGCGCAACGGCCAATGTGGCCATGCCTTTGGTGTACCGAGGGACACCTCGTGCTGAACGCATTGAGCGGGCCCGGGCCGCGCTGGAGTCTGTGGGGTTAGGGCATCGGCTTGACCATCGACCGACCCAACTCTCCGGTGGTGAGCAGCAGCGCGTAGCTATTGCTCGAGCCCTTGTGTCGCAACCCACGCTGTTGCTTGCCGACGAACCGACCGGCAACCTGGATACACAAAGTGGCGTCGATGTGATGCGTTTACTCGAGCAGTTAAACACCGATCACGGTGTTGCGGTGATTTTGGTGACGCATGACCACGAGGTAGCTGCTCGTGCTCGACGCCGAATTCGCATTCGGGACGGCTTGATTGAGTCCGATGACGGCGCACACAGTGTGGCTGATCAATCGGTGGCGCCATGAGGTTTGCTGAAGCGTTTCGGGTCGCTCTTGATGCCCTGCGCGCCAATCGCCTGCGCAGCCTTTTGACCATGCTTGGTGTGATCATCGGTGTTGCTGCTGTGGTGATCTTGGTGGCCATAGGTTCGGGCGCCAAAGCCGAAGTAGAAAAGCAAGTAGAAGGCCTGGGCTCAAACCTGATTCTCGTGGTGCCCGGAAGTTTGGAAATTGGAGGAGCGCCGTCGGCTAGTCGTCTTGAGTTGACAGATGTTGAGTTGTTGGGCCGAGCTGTCGGAGATGCCAACGCGGTCGCCACCACTGTTCAGTCAGGCGAACTGGTTCGGGTGGGGGATAAGGAAGTGTTCACCACGATTAATGGCACCAATGAAACCGTAGTTAATGTCTTTGATCGCCCCATCGCACGCGGGCGTTACATCTCGGCGGGTGATGTGGATACTCGACGCCGCGTTGCTGTCTTGGGTTCATCGTCCGCGCGCAAACTCTTTGGCGATGTGGACCCGATCGGGCGACAAGTCACTATCGCTGGCGTGCGTTTTCGCATCATTGGCACTTTTGTTGATGTGGGATCAACGTTTGGCGTCGACCGCAATGCTGAAATCCACGTGCCGGTCACATCCGCGCAGCGACTCTTTGGCGTTGACCGCATTGATGCGCTCGCGGTAAAGGCTCCAACCATCGACAGTATTCCGGCAATCCAAAAGCGCATTCTTGATGCGTTGGCTGAGAAATACCCAGGAGACAAATTCTCGGCTGTTACGCAAACTCAAATCTTGGGCACCATTGGACAAATTCTCGGACTGCTGACCTTGGTACTGGCGGCTATTGCGGCGATTTCACTTCTGGTGGGTGGTGTCGGGGTGTCCAACATCATGTTGGTGTCAGTGCGCGAACGCACCCGCGAGATTGGCTTGCGGAAAGCCTTGGGGGCTCGCCAGCGTGACATCCTCGTGCAATTCCTGATTGAGGCAGTCCTCTTGACCTCCATCGGCGGACTCATCGGAATCGCCCTTGGAGTCAGCGCATCGCTTGCGGCCTCGGCCCTGTCCCCGTTGCCGGCCCAGATCTCGTGGTGGTCTCCGCTCCTAGCCTTTGGGGTCTCCGCTGGGGTGGGGATCTTCTTTGGTGTGGCGCCCGCGCGTCGGGCAGGTCGCCTGGACCCTGTGGTGGCCTTGCGCACCGAGTAGCGTGGGTTCAATGAGTGAGTCAGTGGCGATCATGTGGGATAAGGCGATGGTCGCCTACGACTTTGGTCGCGGCCATCCGTTATCGCCGATCAGGGTTTCCTTAACCATGGATTTGGCTGACCAATTGGGTTTGCTGGCCTTGGACAATGTTGACGTCGTCGAGCCTGCTGCAGCATCGGTTGGTGAACTGGGCCTGGTCCACAGTGGGGATTACATCGAAGCAGTGATCGAGTGCTCGCAACCTGGCGCTGAGTCCCAGTTTGAGTATGGCTTGGGCACCGATGACAATCCAGTGTTTGTGACCATGCACGAGGCCACTGCATTAATTGCAGGCGCCACCTTGGAAGCCGCCCGCACCGTGTGGAGTGGCGATCACGATCACGCCATCAACATCGCTGGCGGGTTTCATCATGCAATGGCCGACAGCGCATCCGGGTTTTGTGTCTACAACGACTTAGCGGTGGGAATCTCGTGGCTCTTAGCTAACGGTGCACAACGGGTCGTCTATATCGATGTGGACGTGCACCACGGCGACGGGGTTGAGCGCATTTTTTGGGACGACCCGCGCGTGATGACCATCTCGCTCCACGAAAGTGGCGTCACGCAATTCCCAGGAACCGGCTGGCCGACCGACACCGGTGGTGCGGGCGCTGAAGGAACCGCGGTCAATTGCGCGTTGCCCGCAGGTGCCGGTGATGCGCAGTGGCTGCGCGCACTTGATGCGATCGTTCCGCCGCTGCTGGCTGCATTTGGTCCTGACGTGGTGATTTCCCAGCATGGGTGTGATGGACACCATGCTGATCCACTGGGCCATATGAATTTGAGCATTGATGGTCAAACGGCAATGGCTCAGCGCGTCCACCAGTGGGTTCACAAATTCACTAAGGGCAAGTGGGTGGTCACGGGCGGTGGTGGTTATGCCATTGTTGATGTGGTTCCACGAGCATGGACTCAATTAATTGCTGAGGTGTGTGGTCACGGCTTATCGACCGACACCGAGCTCCCAGCGTTGTGGCGCAGGGAAACTGAGGCTTTAACCGGCATCAAAGCACCGGCAACCGCTGGGGAAAATGCGGCCTGCAGCACCTATTCCTGGGTGAGTGATCGGCGCGCCGACGATGCGACCGATCAGGCCATTGAACAGACTAGGACAGCGGTTTTCCCGCACTTTGGGCTAGATCCCGATTCGGCGCAATAACGAGCCAAATAAATAAATCAGACCAATTTCCCAATCCCCCTGCGGGCTCAAATTGGGGCTGGCTAAAGTAAGCCTTTGTTACGAACAGTCCGAGACGGTAACTGCGCTCAGCAGGAACGCTCATTCAATGAAAGCCCGGTGTAACTGATGTCTGCAACAGAGCGTCCGTTGTCTGAAGTTCGGTTCCTTACGGTCGCTGAAGTCGCAGAAGTTATGCGCGTTAGCAAGATGACTGTGTACCGCTTGGTGCATGGTGGCGAGCTCCCCGCATTGCGCGTGGGCCGTTCGTTCCGAGTTGATGAGCGTGCAGTGCACGACTACCTCGGCAAAGCCTTCATCGAGACTGCCTAAGCATTCAAGGTAAACTTTCCCCATCTGCTCATGCCTGAGCAGGTCACCTAACTAATAACGCGAGGAATTCCAGTGGGTTCAGTCATCAAGAAGCGGCGCAAGCGCATGGCTAAGAAGAAGCATCGCAAGCTGCTCAAGAAGACTCGCGTTCAGCGTCGTAACAAGAAGTAGCCGTTGACCCCTTCGCCGCCCCGAGTCACCTTGTTGACTCGTGCCGGTTGTCATCTGTGTGATGACGCTCGTATCATCATTTCTCAGGTCACCACTGAGCTTGGTGAAACCTTTGTAGAAATAGACATCACCACTGACCAGCAGCTCTACGACAGGTACTGGGAGCAAATCCCGGTCACGCTCGTGGACGGTGCGCAACATGATTTCTTTTGGGTCGATGCCGACCGCCTGCGTCGCGCACTCTCGCGCTAGCACGCCTGGCTCCCGCCTCGCACATCTCACATCTGGTATCTCACATAGTGAGACGATTAGCTCCAGACTTTGTGCGATCGTTCACAAGCGTTCTACCCTTCGGACTCGCAGAATTTTCCTTCCCCTCGATGGAGCCGCTGTGCCTTCCCCCGCTGGTGTCACCGATTTGCGTAAGTCGACTCACGCAATTCCCGATGCCACCGTTGCGCGCCTTCCGATCTACCACCGGGTTCTGACCTCGTTGTTGGAATCGGGCGTGGAGTCGGTGTCATCCCATGAGCTCGCAGAAGTGTGTGGTGTGAACTCGGCCAAACTTCGCAAGGACCTTTCGCACTTGGGTTCGTACGGCACGCGGGGAGTGGGATATCGCGTGGAGTACTTGCTCTTCCAGATCGCCCGCGAAATTGGCTATGCCCAGGATTGGCCCGTCGTGATTGTCGGAGTAGGAAATCTGGGTAACGCACTGGCTGGATACGCCGGTTCTGCCGATCGAGGTTTTCGCATCGTGGGCCTGATTGATTCCGATTCGGATTTGGTGGGACAAACCATCGCCGGCGTTGAAGTTCGCGACCTTGCCGAACTAGAGACGGTCATCGCCGAACACTCTGCCAGCATCGGCGTCATCGCCACTCCGGCTTCAGCTGCTCAAGCGGTCTGCGATCGCCTGGTTGCATCTGGTGTCACGAGCATTTTGAACTTCGCCCCGAGCGTTTTAACCGTTCCGCAAGGAGTGGATGTTCGCAAGGTTGATTTAGGCACCGAACTTCAGATCTTGGCTTTCCACCAGCAGCAACGCGCTGAAGGTTTGCGCACCCGTAAGACCAGCAAGCGCACCTCCCCCTCAACAGCACTGGAGAACATTTCGTGACGACAGCACGATCAACCAAGAAGACCATCAAGGGTTCCGTGACCTTTATTGGTGCAGGCCCAGGCGACCCTGGCCTGCTCACCGTCCGCGCAGCTGACGTCATCTCGGCAGCCGACGTGGTGATTGCCGACGCTGCGGTGCCAGCTCCGATCATCGCGCGCGCGCATGCCGATGCCCAGGTACTGATCGTGACCCCAGACAAAGACGTCGAAGGCGCAATTGATGATGGCGCTAAGGCCGCTGTTGAGGCTGCAAAGACTGGCGCTGTAGTGGCCCGTATCGTCGTTGGAGACCCTGTTACCGACGGCGTACTGGCTGTTGAGGGACCGACGGTTGCCAAGGCTAAGTTGCCGATGGAAGTTGTTCCAGGTGTTGCGCGCGCAACGGGAATTCCTAGTTACGTCGGTGTTCCGCTGCTGGGTGGCAAGTCCCATGACGTGCACGTCTTGGATGCAACCACTGGATTGAACTGGACCGATCACCTGACTGCCACGTTGGTTATCTTGAATACTGCGGGTGCCATTGATGGAATCGTGGCTTCGTTGTTGTCCGCCGGTCGCAGTCCTGGCTCACCGATCTCGGTGACGGTTCGCGGAACCACGACCGATCAGCGAACCGCTGTTGGTGCCCTGGATGGATTCGCTGAGTTGGCCAAGCCGCTGTCGGCTATGGGTGACCTCACCGATGCCGTTGTTGTCGTGGGCGATGCTGTTTCGGCCCGCGACAAGCTGTCGTGGTTTGAAACCAAGCCCTTGTTTGGTTGGCGAGTTCTCGTTCCGCGTACTCGTGACCAAGCCGGGATTTTGAGCGATCAGCTCGTCAGCAGTGGCGCGATCCCGATTGAGGTTCCCACGATCAGTGTTGAGCCACCCCGCACGCCGCAGCAGATGGAGCGCGCCGTGCATGGGTTGGTCTCAGGTCGCTATCAGTGGGTGGCGTTCACGTCAGCCAATGCGGTCAAGGCAGTGCGCGAAAAGTTCGAAGAGTATGGCCTTGACGCGCGTGCATTGGCTGGTTTGAAGGTGGCTGCCATTGGTGAAGCCACAGCCGATGCGTTGATCGCGTTCGGTGTGCGTCCTGACTTGATTCCCTCTGGCGAGCAATCATCGGTTGGCTTGTTGGCGGACTGGCCAGACTATGACGACCTCCTGGACCCGATCAACCGTGTATTCCTTCCGCGCGCAGATATTGCGACGGAAACATTGGTTGAAGGTTTGATCAAGCTGGGTTGGGAAGTCGATGACGTCACGGCGTACCGCACGGTGCGTGCAGCACCGCCCCCCGCGCACACGCGTGAACAGATCAAGACGGGTGGCTTTGATGCAGTGGTCTTCACGTCATCCAGCACGGTGCGTAACTTGATTGGCATTGCGGGCAAGCCACACGCCACCACCGTGGTTGCTTGTATCGGCCCAGCCACGGCTGAGACCGCTACCGAACACGGGTTGCGCATTGATGTTCTGGCTCCAGAAGCCACGGTTGAGTCATTGGCTGAAGCCCTGGCTGAATTTGGTGACAAGCAGCGTCAAGACGCAATTGATGCTGGCGAAACTGTGTGGCGTCCGTCAGAAAAGCGCAACGCTGCCCGACGCAAGTCGAAGTAGGGACTTAACGAACTCGGGGACCTGAGGGGTCCTCGGTTCCGGTTCCTGGACCGGCCACTGTCTTGGTGGGTGCAGGAGTGGGTTCTGGGGACTTAGGTGGAACCACGACTGGCTTGCGAACGACCTTCTTCTTGGCCGCGGCCGTCCTGGCGGCTGCTGACGTTGGTGCCTCTTGTGTGGGGACGATCTTTACATTTGCGC
>JBAXSF010000159.1:0-2520 GCA_037130835.1 Actinomycetes bacterium | reverse complement strand
ACGCCGACGCCCCAGCTGCCATCTTCGCTTTGGAAGGAGTGGAAGGCGTCAATGGTGTTGATGATGGAGATCAAAGCGGCCGCGTAGAAGAAGTAGCGGTGCGAGTTTTGGCCCAAGAGTGGGAAGCGCGATTCGCCTGAGTACTTCTTGTGAGGCTCGTTGACCGCGCAGGCGGTAGGCGATTGCCAGAACGAGCGGTAGTAGGCCTTGCGGTAGTAGTAGCAGGTGAAGCGGAAGAGGAACAAGAACGGCAACGTCAATGCGGCGTAAGGGATGAACCACAGGTCTGGTAGGAACGTTCCCCATTCAGCGGCAGCAGGAATGCAACCGTTGGAGATGCAGGGCGAGTAGAACGGTGTGAGGTAGCGGATGGCCTCGTCGCCGCCCTGTGCAGCCCAGTAATAGTTCTGCTGAAATACGCGAACTGTCGCGTACGTGATCCATGCAGTGATTCCGATGACCGTCAGCAGTGGAGAGATCCAGTACTTGTCGGTTCGCAGGGTGCGAGCAGTAATTCTTGCCCTTCCGGGCGAGAGGGTGCCGCTGGTCATGAATATTCCTCCACGGAAGAGTTGCTAGCCAACATCACATTGGGGTGGGTCAAGCCTGTGTGGTGCGAAATAATGCGCCCCTTAGGATTACAGAGTGACCGGCAGCACACGCTGTCGCCCCCCTGCCGAAGAATCGAGTGCTGGCCGACGTGCCCAACACCACCAAGACCTTTCGTTACGACCTGCGCAATGTGGCCATCGTGGCCCACGTAGACCACGGAAAGACCACTCTGGTTGACCAGATGCTGCGTCAAGCCGGTGCTTTTACTGCGCATGAAGCCTTGACCGATCGTGTGATGGATTCCATGGACCTGGAGCGGGAAAAGGGCATTACTATTCTCGCCAAAAACACGGCAATCCGCTACGTCCCGCCGGCCGGATCCGACGTGATCCCTGCCACGGACGGTGCTACAGCCATGACCATCAACATCGTGGACACCCCAGGTCACGCCGACTTCGGTGGCGAGGTCGAGCGTGGGCTGGAAATGGTCGACGGCGTGCTGCTCCTGGTGGATGCCAGCGAAGGCCCACTGCCGCAAACCCGATTCGTCTTGCGCAAGGCCTTGGCCAAGGGGTTGCCGGTGGTTTTAGTCATCAACAAGGTCGACCGTCCGGACTCGCGAATTAAAGAAGTCGTGGACGAGACCTATGAACTCTTCCTTGACCTTGATGCCACGGCAGAACAGATTGACTTCCCGATTGTGTACTGCTCGGCAAAAGCTGGTCGCGCATCGATGAATCAACCTGACGATGGCGGGATGCCGGACTGTGACGACCTCGGTCCACTCTTCACCGCGCTGACCTCAACGATTCCGGCTCCCACCTTTACTCCCGGTGCGCCGTTGCAAGCTCATGTGACCAACCTTGACGCCTCCCCTTACTTGGGTCGCTTGGCCTTGTGTCGCGTCCACGAAGGCGAAATCAAAAAGGGTCAGCAGGTGGCTTGGTGTCGCGCTGACGGAACCGTTGAGCGGGTCAAGATCGTTGAACTGTTGATGACCGAAGCGCTCGATCGTGTTCCGGCTGAATCAGCCGGGCCTGGCGACCTCGTCGCTATCGCTGGAATTTCTGAAATCACCATTGGTGAGACGTTGGCTGATGTGGAAAACCCCGTTCCCCTTCCCGTGATCACCGTGGATGAGCCGTCGCTGTCGATGACCATCGGCATCAACACCTCACCTCTTTCTGGTCGCTCGGGAACCAAGCTGACCGCCCGCTTGCTGAAGGCCCGATTGGACTCTGAGTTGGTCGGTAACGTCTCCCTTCGGGTGCAGCTCACCGAGCGCCCGGACACCTGGGAAGTCCAAGGTCGTGGCGAATTGCAGTTGGCGATCCTGGTCGAGCTCATGCGTCGTGAAGGTTTTGAAATGACCGTGGGTAAGCCACAGGTCGTGACGCGCTTGATTGACGGCAAGATTCACGAGCCGATGGAGCGCTTGACCATTGATGCGCCGGAAGAGCACCTTGGTGTAGTAACACAACTGATGGCCTTGCGTAAGGGCCGCATGGAACAGATGGTCAACCACGGCACTGGTTGGGTGCGCATGGAGTTCCTGGTTCCAGCTCGTGGCTTGATTGGCTTCCGCACCGAGTTCCTTACCGAAACTCGCGGTACCGGATTGCTGCACCACATCTTTGATTCCTATGCACCGTGGGTTGGCGAATTGCGCACCCGTCCGTCGGGCTCGTTGGTCGCTGACCGCACCGGACCGACCACCGGTTTTGCGTTGGCGAACTTGCAAGAGCGCGGCACGATGTTTGTTGGCCCAGGTACCGATGTGTACGAGGGCATGATCGTGGGCGAAAACTCGCGCGCGGATGACTTGGACGTCAACCCGACCAAGGAAAAGAAACTGACCAACATGCGTCAGTCATCCGGCGACATCTTGGTGCCGCTGATTCCGCACCGTCAGCTCTCCCTCGAAGAAGCCCTTGAGTTTTGTCGTGAAGACGAGTGCGTTGAAGTTTC
>JBAXSF010000158.1:0-2536 GCA_037130835.1 Actinomycetes bacterium | reverse complement strand
TCAATCATCTGACGAGTTCCACCCGGCAGCAAGTCGATCCATCTCGTGCACCAGGGAACCACTTCCCCTCGCAGCGCTAGAGGTGGATTGACCCACCCAAGCCAACGCATCAAACGGGCACACATCGATGCAGATGCCGCAATACATACACAGACCAAAATCAATAGCGAATCGGTCGAGGTGTTGCACGGTGACTGGTCGGGCACCGCCCGTTTCCTGCACGACAGGATGCGACTCGATGTGTATGCACTTGTCTGGACATTCCTTCACACACAACATGCATGAGGTGCAATCAGGCGGGTTGAGGGCGATTGATCCACGCCGGGGCTGGCTATTCATCAACGTGCCTTGGGTTCTGCGATAAGGGAAAAGGACTTCAACAGCGGGTGTTCGGGTCCATCCTTGGCCAACAACAAGTGTTCGACCGGTCCGGACGAAAGCTCAACGCCAAACATTTCTGCCAATTCACGCTCATGCCAGGCCGCACCAGGGAAAGTATCGACAACCGAGGCCACTACCTGACCATTGCGAACTCGAGTACGCACTGCAACAGTTCGCGCTTTCGCATCACTCAGCAAAGCAACCACCTCACACTCCCCGTCGCCACGATCAACGCCCGTGATGAATTCCAAACGGGCGAAATCATGCACCACCTTCAACACCTTCAACGCTTCGGCCCAGTGCGACACGTCAATGTCGTACAACGCAAGGCCGACAGTGTCAGCCGCAACATCGGCATCAAAGGACGTGATCCATGCATTCATCGTCATGCGCGAACGTCCAACAACAAAGTGCGTAATCCGTCGATCAAAGCTTCAGGACTAGGCGGACACCCCGGTACATACACATCGACGGGAACGAGGTGATCGACTCCGTCTACAACGGCGTAGGAATCCCAGTACGGTCCACCCGTCGCAGCGCAGGCACCAAAGGACATCACTCGCGCTCCCGGGCCCATGCGTTGGTACAAAGCCACGACGTACGGCGCTAGGGCGGTGGTCACGGTGCCCGACACCACCAAGACGTTGGCACCGGCACTGTCACTGGCGGCAAACGCATCAAGGTCTACTGAAATCTGCGCTTGCAACTGGCTGACCAGCGTCGTCGCGGCCGCATACTCCACCCCGCAGCAGGCCAGGCCTGCCTCCACAGCCCACAGGCGTACTGACTGCCCATCAACCACCACAGCAACAGGGGTTGTGTCCTGTGGTGTCACAGCGACTCCTTTTAAAGGCTTCCTCGGTCAGCAGTCCTAACTTACGCTCCGGTAGGGTCAAAGCGGTTCAAAACGACACTTAAGACAAGGACGGCTCCGTGACCAAGCAGGTCGTGCCCCTCGATCGCGTCATCATCCGATTTGCCGGCGACTCCGGCGATGGAATGCAACTTACGGGTGACCGATTTACCTCAGAAACCGCCACCTTCGGTAACGACCTTTCCACGTTACCCAACTTCCCCGCTGAGATTCGCGCACCTGCCGGAACCCTGGCGGGCGTTTCGAGTTTCCAACTCCACTTCGCCAGTCGCGACATCATGACGCCAGGCGATGCCCCCAATGTGCTCGTAGCCATGAACCCGGCAGCGCTCAAGGCCAACATCGCTGACGTTCCTCGCGGTGGCTCAATCATCGTCAATACGGATGAATTCACTAAGCGTGCTTTGCAAAAAGTCGGCTACGAATCCAACCCGGTTGAAGATGGTTCACTCGACAGCTTCCACGTTCATCCGATCGCTTTGACGTCCATGACGGTCGAAGCGCTCAAAGGCTTTGATATTTCAAAAAAGGATGCCGAACGCAGCAAGAACATGTTCGCGCTGGGTCTGTTGTGCTGGCTTTATAACCGTCCAACCGAGGGAACCGTAAAGTTCCTGAACCAAAAATTTGGCAAGAAGCCGGACATTTTGGCGGCCAACTTGGCGGCCTTCAAAGCCGGCCACGCGTTCGGTGAAACCACCGAAGATTTCGCGGTTTCCTACGAGGTCAAGCCGGCCCCGATGGATGCCGGAACCTACCGAAACGTCACTGGGAACACCGCTCTTTCCTACGGTTTGATCGCAGCTGGCCAGCTCTCGGGCTTGCCGGTTTACCTTGGCGCCTACCCGATCACGCCAGCCAGCGACATCTTGCACGAACTGAGCAAGCACAAGCAGTTCGGTGTGGTGACTTTCCAAGCCGAAGACGAGATCGCCGGCATCGGAGCTGCCCTTGGCGCATCCTTTGGCGGCGCGCTCGCGATCACGACGACGTCGGGTCCTGGCATTGCGTTGAAGTCAGAAACCATCGGACTTGCTGTGTCGATGGAACTCCCGCTCGTAGTCATTGACATTCAACGCGGGGGACCCTCCACCGGATTGCCTACCAAGACCGAACAGTCTGACTTGCTCCAAGCAATGTTTGGCCGAAACGGTGAAGCACCTGTTCCGGTTGTTGCACCACGCAGCCCCGTCGACTGCTTTGATGCAGCGATCGAAGCGTGCCGGATCGCCACGAAGTACCGCACGCCGGTGTTCTTGCTGTCCGATGGCTACCTGGCCA
>JBAXSF010000157.1:0-2593 GCA_037130835.1 Actinomycetes bacterium | reverse complement strand
ATTCGCATCTTCGCCAACGTTGCTGCTATTAGGCGAAAGCTTTTCCACGGATGAGTCAGGAATCACCCGCCGCGGAACCATCGCCAGATACCAACGTGGGCTGGCGCAGGCTACGCAACGTCCTTTTCGCCAAGCCATCGCGAGATCAGTTAGTGATCGCGGTGTTGTGTGCCGTTTTGGGATTCGCTGTCGTGCAACAGGTCAGCATCGTTAACAGTGATGAAGTTCTCGCGACTGCCCGATCAGAAGATCTAGTCCAAATCCTTGATTCGTTGGATCAGCGCAATCAGCGCCTCGATGCTGAACTCGCCACACTCAAGGACACCAAGGCAAGCTTGGAGTCGGGTCAGGATGCTGCTGCAACGGCCGCGAAAGAGCGCCAGGTGCGTGACGCCGAGCTAGGAATTCTGGCCGGCACGCTGGCAGCCCAAGGCCCAGGAGTGGTCGTGACGATGACCGGACCGGTGACATCGTCTTTACTACTTGACGCGGTGCAAGAGTTGCGTGACGCAGGTGCCGAGGCAATCCAGATCAATCAGGTGCGCGTGGTGGCACAAACCGCCTTTGAGGCCGGAGCTAATGCAGAAGTCGTAGTCGGGGGAGTCGCCATCGGGAAGAGCACGGGTACCTATCGGATAACGGCCATTGGAGATTCGGCGACGCTGGCATCAAGCCTGAAGATCCCCGGCGGAGTAGTGGAGTCGGCCAAGACCGATGGGGTCACAGTCGTCATCGTGGAAAAATCCGAGGTCAAGGTCAGTGCCGTGCTACCGGTCAAGAAGGCTGACTAGTCTTAGTTGCGTCGTCGCCCTCAACCGCTGGCCGTGAAAGGAACCTCTCCATGACCCCCGATAATCTGAAATACACCAAGGACCATGAGTGGGTGCGGATCCTGCCGGATGGCACAGCCCAATGTGGCATTACCGACTTTGCTCAGGATGCCCTCGGCGACATCGTCTATGTCCAGCTGCCTGCGGTTGGGGCCACCATGACCGCAGGCGAATCGGTGGCCGAGGTCGAATCGGTGAAGAGCGTCAGCGAGATTTATGCCCCCATGACCGGTCAGGTGCTGGCCGTTAACGACACCCTGGATGCCAGTCCAGAAGTCATAAATGCCGATCCATACGGCGCCGGCTGGCTCGTGACCTTTCAACCCGCGGATCTCGCGCAGGCGCAGGACTTGTTGGACGCTGCCGCTTACGAGGGCATCACCACCCACTAGGTCGGCCGGAACGGCTAGGCTGAGGACACACCCAGATCCGCGGTAGCGCTATCGCGAATCGATCATGTGCCGGAGGTAGATCATGAACGACCAACCAGCGACATCGGCTGAGTCGAACGATCCCACCAACACGATGGCCTTACGTCCCGGCGTGGATCCTGCTGAGCTTGATCTGCCCGAAGGTGTGGGTCTTGAGGCAGGCGCTTTGGAAGCTCTCGCTGCGGGGACCGCTTTGTTGGTGGTCAGCCATGGACCCAATGCCGGTAGTCGATTCTTGCTTGATGCAGACACGGTGACTGTGGGCCGGCATCCAGACAGTGACATTTTTCTTGATGACATCACGGTGTCGCGCCGACATGCACAATTTGCCCGCACCGAGGGTGCATTCTCGGTCAGCGATGCGGGAAGTTTGAATGGAACCTACGTCAACCGCCAGCGCGTTGACCAGGCCGAACTCGTGGGCGGTGACGAAGTGCAGATCGGTAAGTACCGGTTGATCTTCCATCCCGCTGCTGGGACCTGACGGTGGCGGGTAGTTCCTCCCGACGATCTACCGCTGCAACCCTGAGTATTGGTGAGGTCATCGGGCGCTTGCGTGGTGATTTCCCCGACGTCACGGTTAGCAAGATCCGTTTCCTGGAGTCTGAAGGTCTAGTAGAGCCTTCACGTGCGCCATCGGGGTACCGCAAGTTCTCTTTGCATGATGTTGATCGTCTCCGGTACATCCTCGGCGCGCAACGTGATCAGTATTTGCCGTTGAAGGTCATCCGTGAACACTTGGATGCAATGGACCGCGGTTTGGAACTCCCGGTACCAGCGCCTGGGCCTCGAGCGCCGCGCAACCTGGCTACCGATGAGGGGATGCCCGATTCAGCAGTTTTCGCCAACTCCAATGCCGACATCAAGATGTCGCGGGCTGAGTTGATGGAATCATCGGGAGTATCCAGCGAGTTGTTGAAAAAGCTCGAGGACTTTGACCTCGTCAGGGCCAAGGGTGGTCGCTGGTACAACTCTGACGCCTATGTTGTGGCCAAAACGGTGGCGGAGATGGCCGAGTTTGGGTTCGAACCCCGACACCTTCGAGCCTTCAAGTCAGCGGCCGAGCGCGAAGCCGGGCTGGTTGAGCAAGCGGTGGCCCCTTTGACCGGGCGCAAAGACCCTGAATCTGTTGAGCGTGCCGGCGAGGTGGCCCGCGAACTGGCTGCTTTGTCGGTTCGATTGCATGCCGCACTGGTTAGGCGTGCTTTGCCCGATTCGCTTCGTGGCTAAAGAGGGCTAGGGTGGGAAGGTGAATCCGTTAGATGTCGTGGGCGTGCGGGTAGAAATGCCCTCAAATCAGCCCATTGTCCTGCTCCGCGAGGTCAATGGGGA
>JBAXSF010000156.1:0-2655 GCA_037130835.1 Actinomycetes bacterium | reverse complement strand
GCTTTGGTGTGGAGCACAAGGAACACCTCAAGCAGATGCGCGCCGACGTTGATGTTCTAGCGATGTCAGCCACCCCGATTCCGCGCACCCTGGAAATGGCCGTTACGGGCATTCGCGAGATGTCCACGATCCAAACTCCGCCCGAGGAACGTCATCCGGTATTGACCTATGTCGGTCCCTATGAGAATCGACAGGTCGCGGCGGCGATTCGTCGAGAACTCTTGCGCGAGGGTCAGGTTTTCTACCTTCATAACCGGGTTGAGTCCATTGATGCAGCCGCGCTTCGTCTGCGTGAGCTGGTTCCCGAAGCCCGCATTGCCATTGCGCACGGTCAGATGGGCGAAGCGGCCCTCGAGCAGGTGATCGTTGATTTCTGGGAGCGCGCCTTTGACGTCCTGGTCTGCACCACGATCGTGGAAAATGGCCTAGACATCGCCAATGCCAACACGCTGATCGTCGAACGAGCAGATCGCTTGGGCTTATCCCAACTGCACCAATTACGTGGTCGAGTAGGTCGCGGTCGCGAACGGGCATATGCCTACTTCCTCTACCCCCATGACATTCCCTTAACTGAGACCGCGCACGATCGTTTGACCACGATTGCTCAGCATTCCGAACTCGGCGGCGGCATGGCTGTGGCGATGAAGGACTTGGAAATTCGAGGTGCAGGTAACTTGCTTGGTGGTGAGCAGTCCGGTCACATTGCCGGCGTGGGTTTTGATTTGTATGTGCGCATGGTCGGTGAAGCCGTAGCCGAGTTCCGCGCAGGCGATGGTGCAACAGTTGAACCTCCGCCCGTGCGCATTGAACTCCCCGTTGATGCACGCATTCCGCAGGACTACATCGCTGAAGAGCGGCTTCGATTGCAGGTCTACAAGCAAATCGCAGCCATCACCGATGACGAACAGGCTGCGTCAGTTCACACGGAGTTGCTGGACCGTTATGGCAATTTGCCTGATCAGGTGGATCGCCTGTTGCACGTTGCGCAGTTGAGGCAGGTGGCAGCTCGGGTAGGTGTCCAGGAGATCCAGCTCACGGGCCAAACCATCCGATTTTCGCCGGTTGACCTCCCTGATTCACGACGCCTCAAACTTGAGCGGCTTTATCCGGGGACTCTGGTCAAGCCAGCGACGTCCCTCATCATCGTCCCCGCGCCCAAGACGTCCCGCGTTGGCGGCCAACTGGTGCGCGATAATGACGTCATTGAATGGACACGTACTCTTTTGTTAGAAGTCTTGGGCGAAAATTAAGTGTTCGCGAATGTAATCGAAAGGGCTCTTGTGAAGTCAGCGCCGATGTGGCTCAAAGCAACTAGCACTGCGGTAGTCCTCGTGGTGGTGGCTGTCGGGACGAGTGCATGTGGCGCGTCAACGGCCTCTGATGCTGCTCGGGTGGGCCAGGCCGACCTTTCGATCCGAACCGTTCTTAGCCAAGCAGCGGTCATTGATGACCTCACCCGTGCAACCCAAGCAGGCGCACCCGATGGTGCCGCGGTCAATCGGGCTCAAGTCGCGGTGTGGATTGAAGAACAACTGACGGCTGCCGTGGCCAAGGAGCTCAAGGTCTCCGTTTCTGAGGCTCAGGTCGATCAGTTTCTCGTCAAGGTGGTTCGCGAAAGCGGACTTACGCGTGAGGAATTCGCTCAGCAGTTTGCCATCCAGCAAGGTACCTGGGTTGTCCCCGAACAATTGACGACCTTTACCTTGACGTATCTGCAACAGCAGGCAATCAAGGCGAAGTTGTTGCCTCGTGGCGGCACGACGGCTCGGTCCCTGGCGCTAAACAAGGCTTTGGCTAAGGCATCTCAATCCGAAGGTGTCTATGTTTCGCCGCGCTACGGTGCGTGGGACGCGGCACAAGTTCGCGTGGTTGATGCGACCAATGATCTGTCGAGCCCCATTGATATCAAGGCTCCATCTGTTCCTGACCCCTCGAGCGGTCAGCGGTAACGGAACCGGAATCTGACGTGGACCAGCCCGTACCGTTTGACGGCAGTCCTTACACGATCTCCATTGGTGTGCGTCGCCTGGATTTAGCGAACTGGCTTGATCTGGATTCCCGGGCGGAATTACTGGCTCAGAAAATTCCACTCATTCAGTCCCACCATGCTGAAGTGGTTGCCACCATTTCAGGTTCCGAGGTCGGCGCGGAAGAAGTCCTCGGTGTAGTGCGGACCGAACTTCAACGTCATGGGATTGACGAGGACTCGCAGTCAACCCCGGATCATTCGTCGTTGCATCCGATCGATCGCGCTGGACGGCTCGTCGGCGAAGACTTGTGCTTAATGGAGCAACGTCCCGAGCTAGGTACGGGGTACTTCCTCACAGCAGCATCCGTGTGCTTTCCCAGCCGTTGGATTTTGTCTGAAAAAATCGGGACCTCTCTCGATGCGATCCATGCGCCGGTGCCAGGCTTCGAATCCATCGCTGAAGCCACAAACCGATTCTTTGATGCGATAACCGTTGACCGTCCTGCGCAACGGGTCAATTGGACGCTCATCGATGACCCGACTCTCTTTCAGCCCGCAAGTGCAAGCCGAGCGCGTGACCGAGCGATGGACCCATCCGAGCTCGGGGCAACCTTTCACCTGCGGGTTGAGCGCCAGACCCTGCGCCGCCTTCCTGATACGGGCGGAGTTCTGTTCACGATTGGGAC
>JBAXSF010000155.1:0-2679 GCA_037130835.1 Actinomycetes bacterium | reverse complement strand
ACTTGTTGCTTGATCAGTGCAACCTGGTCATCAATGACGTTGCTCATCGTCCAGTTCGGTGCAATGTCGGCAATGTCATAGAGGAAGTGCTCCAGGATCGTTTGACCCTGTTCGCTGTGCATGACTTCGGGGTGGAATTGCACTCCAGCCAAACGACGATCAAGGTTTTCGAAGGCTGCGACCGGGGCGCCCTGGGTCGTAGCGGTGACGACGAATCCGTCGGGGGCGGTATGCACCGCATCGCCATGTGACATCCACACATTCAGCGAAGACTTCAGGGAATCAAAGAGGGCGGACTTTGGCTCGGTCACCGTCAGCGCCGTGCCACCAAACTCACTCAAGCCGGTTTGTGCCACGGTGCCACCCAAAGCCGCAGCCATGGTTTGGAAGCCGTAACAAATACCAAATATTGGAATACCTGCCGCAAAGACGCCCTCATCAATGGACGGTGCACCTTCGGCATACACGCTGGCTGGGCCGCCCGACAAAATCACAGCGGCTGGATTCATCGCGGTTAACTCAGCGGCCGAGATGGTGTGGGGAACGATCTGGGAAAAGACCTTCGCCTCGCGGACTCGACGCGCAATCAACTGCGCGTACTGCGCTCCAAAGTCAACAACGACAACGGTGGGCTGGTCTGACGAAGTCACGACACCGATCCTAGAGTTTGGCCAAATCCAACGAGCACACGCGTCTGAGAAAAATCAGTTGCCTTGGTAGTTCGGGGCTTCCACAGTCATTTGGACATCGTGTGGGTGACTCTCGCGAAGCCCGGCGGCGGTAATGCGAACAAAACGTCCCCGGTCTTGCAACTCAGGGATGGTTGACGTTCCGGCATAGCCCATTGATGCACGCAAACCGCCCACCAACTGGTGAGCAACCGCAGCCAGTGGTCCGCGATAAGGAACTTGACCTTCGACGCCTTCGGGAACGAGCTTGTCTTCACTCAACACATCGTCTTGGAAGTAACGGTCCTTGCTGTAGGAGCGTCGCGTACCACGAGATTGCATGGCACCCAGCGAGCCCATGCCGCGGTAGGACTTGAACTGCTTGCCGTTAATAAAGATCAAGTCGCCAGGGGTTTCATCGCAACCGGCGAGCAAGCTGCCCAGCATCACGGTGTCTGCACCAGCGACCAATGCCTTCGCAATGTCGCCGCTGTATTGCAAGCCACCATCCCCGATAACCGGAACTCCGGCGGCACGAGCGGCCAAGGACGCTTCGTAAATAGCGGTGACCTGTGGCACGCCCACTCCGGCAACAACGCGGGTGGTGCAAATCGAACCCGGCCCCACGCCGACCTTGATGCCATCGGCACCAGCGTCGATGAGGGCTTGGGCACCAGCCCTAGTAGCGATGTTTCCACCGACAATGTCAACGGCCGTGTCGCGCTTGAGGCGAGCGACCATCTCGAGAACGTCTTTGTTATGCCCGTGGGCGGTGTCAACGACGATGAAGTCAACGGCTGCATCAATCAAGGTACGTGCTCGCTTATAGGCATCTTCGCCGACACCAACAGCGGCACCAACGACTAGGCGTCCGGCTGAATCCTTCGTCGCCAAGGGGTACTTGTCGGACTTTTCAAAATCTTTGACCGTAATCAACCCACACAACAGACCAGCATCATCGACCAGCGGAAGTTTTTCAATCTTGTTCAACGCGAGCAGACCCATCGCGTCATCGCCAGAGATTCCCACTGGACCAGTGATCAACGGCATCGGTGTCATGACGTCGCGCACACTGCGAGACATATCGGTTTCAAAACGTATGTCGCGGTTCGTCACGATTCCGAGCAGCAAACCTGATTCATCAATAACAGGAACACCGCTGATGCGGTAGCGGCCGCACAATTCGTCCACATCGGCCAAGGTGTCATTTGGGCCGCAGGTCACCGGATTGGTCACCATGCCGGCTTCCGAACGCTTGACCAAATCCACTTGGGCCGCTTGATCTTCAATGGAGAGGTTGCGGTGCAGAACACCAACGCCACCTTGTCGCGCCATGGCGATCGCCAAGCGCGCTTCCGTCACGGTGTCCATGGCCGAAGAAACCAACGGGATCTTGACGGAAATATTGCGGGTCAGGCGTGAAGTGGTGTCCACTTGACTGGGCACCACATCGGATGCACCAGGCAGCAACAAGACGTCGTCATAGGTCAAACCAAGGAATGCAAACTTTTCCGGCAGGCCATCCGACGCAGTTACTGGGTTCACGTCGCACCATCCTCGTCGGGGATTCAATGCTTAATGCTACCTGCTAGCTGACGTAGCCCCACCGGTAGCCCAAGGCAGCAGCCTGCGCGCGATCAGCTGCACCGATTTTGCGGAACAAGCGTCGAGCATGGGTCTTGACCGTGTCTTCAGACAAGAACAACTCCTTGCCTATCTCGCCATTGCTGCGACCACTGCTCATCCCCGCGAGAACTTGAAGCTCACGTTCGGTTAAAGCAGGTGGTTCGCCGCCGAGAAGTTCACGTGGGCGACGTTGCGCTGAACCCCAAGCAGCCGATTCCAGGGCAAAGGAAACCGTGCTGGTGATTTCCTCGCGGGTAGCGTCCTTAGTAAGAAATCCTCGAGCTCCGGCGGCAATTGCGCGCGCGACAGCATCACGATCTTGCGCAACAGTGACCATTACGATGACCGCTTCCGGATGCCGCGTGACCAAGCGGCGGGCAGCTTC
>JBAXSF010000154.1:0-2688 GCA_037130835.1 Actinomycetes bacterium | reverse complement strand
AGTCGGCAACACTTGAGCCACGACGGCCTGGTGTTGTCGGCTTGTACTTACGGATACCCATGGTGTTTTCCCTTAATCGTTAGGTGAGTCGGTCCTTAGGAGACCGGCCCTCCGAAAATGTCGATGCGCTGGCCTGGTGTGACACTGACAATCGCGCGCTTAGTCGCTGCACGGCGGCCAAATCCTGACCTCGTACGAATGCGCTTGCCCTGACGGTTGGCAGTGTTAACCGACAAGACAGTGACGTTGAAAACTTGCTCAACGGCGATCTTGATCTGAGTCTTGTTGGCCCGAGGGTCAACCAAGAAGGTGTACTTGTTCTCGTCAAGAAGGCTGTAGCTCTTCTCGGAGACCACGGGCGCAAGCAAAATGTCGCGCGGATCAGCGATTCTCATGCGTCGCTCCCATCAATCTCGGACTCGGATGCAACAGCCTTGACCGACTTGCCGCGAGGCGCGCCATCGAGGAAGGTGTCAATCGATGCCTTCGTGAAGACCACGTCGTCACTGACCAGGACGTCGTAGGTGTTCAACTGGTCTGGCGTGATCAAGTGAATGTTGACCAGGTTGCGCAATGAACGCCACGAGGATTCCTCGCTGCGGTCCAAGACAACCAAGATGTTCTTACGCTCGGTCAGGTTGCTGATCGCGGCAAGAGCTTCCTTGGTCGAAGGTGCCCTGCCATCAATGAATGACGTCAGGACGTGAACGCGACCATTGCGAGCGCGATCCGACAAAGCGCCACGCAACGCAGCGGCCTTCATCTTCTTGGGGGTCCGCTGGCTGTAGTCACGAGGCTTAGGTCCGTGCACTACTCCACCACCAGCGAACTGAGGCGAGCGGATCGAACCCTGACGGGCGCGACCAGTTCCCTTCTGCGCGTACGGCTTCTTACCACCACCGCGAACTTCGCCGCGAGTCTTGGTGGAGTGGGTGCCCTGACGAGCGGCAGCCAACTGAGCCACAACAACTTGGTGGATCAACGGAATGTTGACCGTCACGTCAAAAATTTCCTCGGGCAATTCAATGCTGCCCTTGGTCTCGCCCGTGGGGGTGCGCAGGTCAATGCTGGTCATCGTCAGGCTCCCTTCACGGCGTTACGAACCAAGACGAGTCCGCCCTTGGGACCAGGGATTGCACCCTTTACCAAGACCAAGCCCTTTTCGGCGTCAATGGAGTGCACGGTTAGGCTCTGAGTGGTCTGACGATCGCCACCCATCCGGCCGGCCATGCGCGTACCGCGGAACACGCGACCTGGAGTGGCGCAAGCGCCGATCGAACCAGGCTTGCGGTGGTTCTTGTGGGAACCGTGCGAAGAACTGACACCGGCGAAGCCGTGACGCTTCATCACACCGGCGTAGCCCTTGCCCTTGGTGGTACCGGTGACGTCAACGAGTTGACCGGCTTCAAAAACTTCAGCGGTGACTTCTTGGCCCAGCTCGTACTCAGCAGCATCGTCGGTGCGCAATTCAACCAAGTGGCGACGAGGAGTAACCCCGGCCTTGGCGAAGTGTCCAGCAGCAGGCTTGTTGACCTTCCGGGGGTCAATCGCGCCAAACGCCAGTTGCACAGCTGAGTAACCATCAACGTCAGGGGTACGAACCTGCGTTACAACGCATGGTCCGGCCGCAATGACCGTAACGGGGACGATCTTGTTGTTCTCGTCCCATACCTGGGTCATACCGAGCTTGGTGCCCAGCACTCCCTTGACCTGCCTGCTCATTGTCGTAGTCCCTTAGAGCTTGATCTCGATGTCGACACCAGCCGGAAGGTCGAGACGCATCAGCGAATCAACCGTTTTGGGCGTGGGGTCGAGAATGTCGATGAGACGCTTGTGCGTGCGCATCTCAAAGTGTTCGCGACTGTCCTTGTACTTGTGTGGTGAACGGATTACACAGAACACGTTCTTTTCCGTGGGCAACGGCACCGGGCCGGCAACCTTTGCACCAGTACGCGTCACCGTGTCAACGATCTTGCGCGCTGACGAATCGATGACCTCGTGGTCATAGGCCTTCAACCTGATGCGGATCTTTTGTCCCGCCATGGTGGCTACGTGTCCTTAACTGTGGTCCGGATAGTGCAGGGGGTGGATGGTCCGGGGCGCCAACAACATTGGCGCCCCGGAGTCATCACTTGAGGATCTTGGTAACTCGTCCAGCTCCCACGGTGCGGCCACCTTCGCGGATTGCGAAGCGAAGACCGTCCTCCATGGCGATGGGCTGAATCAAAGTGACCTTCATTTCGGTGTCGTCACCAGGCATGACCATCTCTTTACCGGCCGGCAAGTCCACAACACCGGTCACGTCAGTGGTCCGGAAGTAGAACTGTGGGCGGTAGTTGTTGAAGAACGGAGTGTGTCGACCACCCTCATCCTTCGACAAGATGTAGACCGTGGCTTCGAACTCGGTGTGAGGCGTAACCGAACCAGGCTTACACAGCACCTGGCCACGCTCAACGTCTTCACGCTTGGTTCCACGCAGCAGGACGCCAACGTTTTCGCCAGCTTCACCTGTGTCGAGCAATTTGCGGAACATCTCGATACCGGTAACGGTGCTCTTCTGAGTGTCTTCGCGGATGCCGACGATCTCGACTTCCTCGTTGACCTTGACGATTCCACGCTCGATACGACCGGTAACAACGGTTCCACGACCAGTGATCGTGAAGACGTCTTCAACGGGCATCAAGAAGG
>JBAXSF010000153.1:0-2695 GCA_037130835.1 Actinomycetes bacterium | reverse complement strand
CAACATGGTCTTGCCGGCACCAGGAACACCCATCATGAGCAGGTGATGTCCCCCAGCTGCTGATACTTCCAGCGCGCGCTTGGCTAATGGCTGACCCTGAACTTCGCTGAGGTCCAATCGATGTGCCACAGGCTGACGCTCCGAGGAGCTTTCCGGTGCCGATTGCGGGATCACTGGCTCATCGGTGCCCGATAGCACCGCAAAGGCATGGGCCAACGAATGCACGCCGATGACGCGCACCTGCTCGACGAGCCCGGCCTCCTCCACATTGGCTGCAGGGACAATCACCGAGCGCATTCCAGCACGAACAGCAGCAAGCACGGCAGGTAAGACTCCGCGCACTGCACGTACCTGACCATCGAGAGCTAATTCCCCCAAGATCACGGTGTCAGCGATGGACTCAAGGGGCAATGCCTGATCAGCGGCCATCATGGTCAGAGCAATTGCGAGATCTGTGACCGCTCCGGCCTTGGGGATCCACGCCGGCGACAAACTAATCGTGACGCGCTTTGCTGGCCAGCGATGACCGCTATTGACCAAGGCAGCTCGCACTCGGTCCTTGGCTTCGTTGACACCCCGATCGGGCAAACCCACGATGGAGGTGCCGACCACACCATCGGCTAGGTCAACTTCTACATCAACGATGGCGCCATCGACCCCGATGAGCACCACTCCCTTGGCGCGGGCGATCCCTGAGTCAGACGACATGTTGGTGATGGGTGAGTTCCGGCTCGCCCATTCCTGAATCGACGATCGCCACTACGTCAAAACGCAGTTCCCGTGGACCGAGTCCTTGTGCCTGTAGCCAAGCGAACGCCAGACGTTGCAATCGATTGGCCTTTTGTGCCGTGATGGCTTCAAACGGCGAACCAAAGCGGTGGGAGCTTCGAGTTTTGACCTCACACATCACCACCACATCGCCATCGCGCGCCACGATGTCGATCTCGCCCATCGAACAGCGCCAATTGCGGTCGAGGATGACCAGCCCTTGATCACAGAGGTAGGCCGCCGCGAGGTTTTCGCCGCGACGACCCAGGACGAGGTGATGGCGCATGCTGGCTTTCATGGCGCACAGCATGGATGGGTCGCAGGCAAGGACAGACTGGTCGATCGATGAGTGGGCTACAAAGCACAGACGAGCGCCTTGCTGCGTGACGCGTTAGGCGAGGGAACCAAATTCCGGACTGGCAGGGTGGGCCAACTCCTCCACCTGAACATCCTTAAACGTCATCAAACGCGCATTGCGGATGAAGCGTGCCGGACGATGGTTATCCCAAATCCAGGCATCGTCAACAACGACTTCAAAATAGGTCTGCCCGGCCGGCGTGAGTTTGGTTTCCACTTCCACGCTATTGCACAAGTAAAAGCGCTGATCGGTTTCAACCGCGTACTTGAACATGGCGAAGACATCGCGATATTCCTTGAACAACGTGAGCTCGGTGGCGGCCTCATAGTTTTCCAATTCATCCGAACTCATGCGCGCACCTTCCCCTTCGACGACGTTCCTCTCGTCGAGGAGGACTTCACTGTAGATGACATTTCGATGCCGTGAAGGTGCGCTGCTGAAATAACTGGCGCGAACGAGTAGCGATGGACAGCCTTAGGTCCGTGCTCGACCAAAGCCTGTCGGTGCGCCGCGGTGACATAGCCCTTGTGGCCGGCAAAACCATATTCGGGAAATTGCTGATCAAGCTCACACATGATCCGGTCTCGGGTGACCTTGGCAATGATGGAGGCTGCCGCCACGGACGCACACACTTGATCGCCCTTCCAGACCGCCAGCGAGGGAATTAGCAAACCTTTGATGGGATAGCCGTCGGTCAACGCATACTGTGGAACAACGGACAATCGGGCGATGGCTCGGCGCATTCCTTCGAGGTCAGCGTGATGCACACCGAGTTCATCAATTTCAGCCGGCTCCACCACCACCACAGAAACTGCGGTGGCCTGACGCATGATCGTGTCAAACAGGGCTTCGCGTCGTCGCGGTGTGAGCGCCTTCGAGTCATTGACCTCCGCGAGGTCATCGCCCAGCACCACCGCTGCCACAACGAGTGGGCCGGCGCAGGCGCCTCGGCCAGCTTCATCAACGCCGGCTATTGGACTAAAGCCACGCAACGTGAGGGCAGCTTCGTAGCGGCGCAAATCGCGCTTCGTGGCGGTTGACGCTGCCATTGCCATCGGTCTATTTCCCTGCGGGATTGACCGGAATAGAACTAAACGTTTCTGGCACTCGCAAGACCGACCACCGACTCACCGGCCAACCCACCCACATGCCACGACCCAGCACCCTGTCGATCGGGACAAACGGGCCACCTGGATCTTGCTGATGGAAGCGCGAATCCCCTGAGGCCGAGCGGTGGTCTCCCATCACCCACAGGGAACCCACGGGGACGGTGACATTGAACGGCTCATCGCTAGGAGCATCCCCGGGATAAAGGTAGGACTTCTCGTCCAGGGGCTGACCATTGACCGACATCCGTCCTTGCGCATCACAACACACGACTTTGTCACCACCGACACCGATCACGCGCTTGACCAAGTCACGATCAGACGGTGATGCTGCGAGGCCAACGATCGAGAACGCCTTGCGAACCGATCGCTGCACAATGTTTCCCTCGTCGAATCCGTCCGAGAGCCAATTGGATGGATCACTGAAGACCACGACATCACCGCGATGGATTTCGCCAAAATG
>JBAXSF010000152.1:0-2765 GCA_037130835.1 Actinomycetes bacterium | reverse complement strand
TTGGATGGCGATATTGGAGTTCTTCCTGGCCACCAGCCTGTATTGGGGATCCTTGTGGATGGCTCGGTGACCATTCGAGCCACCGACGGGACGATTGAAGCCGCAGTTCACGGCGGCTTCTTCTCGGTGAGTGAAAATCGAGTCTCGATCTTGGCAGAAACCGCTGAGCTTGCCTCCGAAATTGATGTGCAGCGAGCTGAAAAGGCTGCGGCGCGCGCTCGTCAGGACGGTTCGCAAGATGATGTGGACCGCGCCGAAACGCGGATTCGCGTCGCCTCGCTCTAACCCTTTACTTAGCGAGCTCGATCAGAACCTGGTTGCCACAGCACATCGCCTCCGGCGTTGTTGTTTGCGACTCGGGCCAAAATGAAAAGCAGGTCACTGAGGCGATTGAGATAGGTCGCCGTCAGTTCATTCACGGCATCAAGATGTTCAGACTTTGCAGTCCAGGCTGATCGTTCCGCACGACGAACGATCGTGCGAGCCAAGTGCAATGAAGCAGCAGCGGGAGTTCCAGCAGGCAAAACAAATGAATTCAGGGGCTGCAGTTGCTCGTTATAGGAGTCGCACGCGGCTTCCAAGTCGTCAACGTAGGACTGAACAACCCGCAACGGTGGGTGTGCTGGATTCTCGATGATAGGAGTGCAAAGATCCGCTCCCACATCAAATAGCTCGTTTTGAATGCGAGTCAGCAATGTGGTGATTTCCGGGCTCAGCTCACCGGTGGCAATCGCCACGCCGATGGCGCTGTTTGCCTCGTCAACGTCGGCGTAGGCCTCGAGGCGAGAGTCGTCTTTGCGCACTCGGGTGAAGTCGCCCAGTGCGGTGGTGCCATCGTCGCCGGTACGCGTGTAAATCCGAGTGAGGTTGACCATCACACCAGTCTAGATCGTTCCAACGCCAGATGCAGAACCTTGGCGCGTACCATCGGGGACGTGGAAACCGTCGCCGAGCGCTTTGAGGTCACCGGGGGAGCCCGTCTGCAGGGCGAGGTCACGATCACCGGGGCCAAGAACAGCGTGCTTAAACTCATGGCCGCGGCCTTGCTAGCTCAGGGTACTACCACCATTCGTGCAGTCCCCGACATCGTTGACGTAGACATCATGGCTGAACTCTTGCGCCGGTTGGGCTGTGAAGTCACACAGGATGTTGCTGGCGAAGTCATCACGATTGACGTCCCGCAGCAATTAGGTCATCAGGCCGACTATGACCTGGTACGCAAGATGCGGGCATCGATTTGCGTCTTTGGCCCGCTGGTTGCTCGATGTGGTGAGGCTGACGTGGCCCTGCCTGGTGGAGACGCCATCGGATCACGCGGTTTGGATATGCACGTTGAGGGTTTGATTAAGTTGGGCGCGCAAGTAAAGAGCGAGCATGGCTACTTACATGCCACTGCCCGCAACGGACTTCAGGGTGCGCACGTTGCTTTCGATTTTCCCAGTGTGGGAGCTACCGAAAACATCGTGATGGCTGCTGTCCTGGCGACGGGAACGACAACCGTTGACAACGCGGCCCGCGAACCCGAAATCGTTGACCTATGCCAGATGTTGATCAATATGGGTGCACAGATTGAAGGCGTGGGGGGATCAACGCTAACCATTACTGGTGTTTCGTCCCTGAGCCCTGTTGATCACACCGCCGTACCTGATCGCATCGTCGCGGGGACGTGGGCCATCGGCGCGGTACTCACGCGTGGCGACATCACCATTCACAACGCCCGGATGGACCACCTTGAATTACCGCTTGAAAAACTCACAGCCGCGGGGGCACAGGTCAGTCCAGTCGACGATGGTTTTCGCGTGACGATGGACCAGCGCCCTCGTGCCGTGGACGTGGCCACTTTGCCGTATCCGGGCTTTCCTACTGACCTCCAGCCCATGATCATCGCGCTGGCCAGCATCAGCGAGGGCACGGCAATGATTACCGAGAATGTCTTTGAAGCACGCTTTATGTTTGTCAATGAGATGGTGCGCTTAGGTGCACAGATTCGAACCGATGGGCATCATGCGGTGGTGAGGGGTCGACCGGAACTGTCAGGAGCTCCTGTTCGTGCCACCGACATTAGGGCCGGCGCTGGCTTGGTCTTGGCCGGATTGGTGTCTGATGCCACGACGGTGGTGACGGACGTGTATCACGTTGATCGTGGCTATCCAGGATTCGTTGAAACGCTGACCCTTCTTGGCGCCGAAGTCGTCCGAAGCCCTGATCTGGATGCCTCGTAGGAAATTGGCTCGCTGGTCCCACGCGTGTCTTACCGTCACATCTGCCCCAGAAACCGTACGGTTCATTTACTCGAGTGCACGTCCTGGGTCGAAATCTAGGGGCTTTCTCGGGTGAACCACCGGTAATGTCCTGAGTAATCAGGGCATCCTTCCCTCCGGATGTTATGGACAGGAGCTTGATGTCGAATCGATTTGCTGACTCAGGTGTGATTGTCATGCCCGATCACCTCGATGCTGGAAATAGTGCTGATGTGCGTCGCCTTCTTCACGAAGCCGTTGACCACTGCGTTGGCGACCTTCGTATTGACGTAGCGAACCTTGACGTGATCGATGCCGCTGGCCTAGGCGTTTTGGTTGGTACTCGTCGACGCGCAGATTTGGTCGGCGTCAACATCGTCCTTATTGATGTGCCACCGCGTTTGCATCGACTTCTCGCAGTAACGCGTCTTTCGCGTCTGTTCACCTACGAATCCGTCTTGCTTCCGGCAGATCAGTCCGTTACTGCTTAGAACAGTCGAGCGGTGGGGTCGTCGGTCCCGCGGA
>JBAXSF010000151.1:0-2794 GCA_037130835.1 Actinomycetes bacterium | reverse complement strand
CAACTCCTCACATCAGTCATGACGATTGGGACCGGAAAATCCCTCAAGATTGGGCGCCCGGTCGCAGGAAAGACCGGAACAACGAATGAAAACGCTGCGGTCTGGTTCTGTGGACACACTCCACAATTGGCAACCGCGGTGTGGATCGGTGATCCGCGCGGTGGACAGCGCTACCCCATCCGTGACATCACCATTAATGGCACCTACATCACGAAGGGATACGGCGGACGGCTCGCAGGGCCTATCTGGCGAGATGTCATGGTCGCTGGCTTGAAGGGTCAGCCCGTTATTGACTTCACCAAGCCGGACCCCACGCAAATCGCCGGCCTGCAAACCACAGTCCCCGATCTACGCGGGCTCGACCCGGCTGCAGCTTTTGCTGTTTTGACTACTGCCGGGCTCAAGGGTGAAGTGGGTCAGTACCGCGTGCAGTCAACGCAACCGGAAAACACGGTGGCCTACAGCTATCCCAGTCGTGGTTCATACGTCACATCGGGAGGGGTAGTGAAGATTTACCTCAGCGACGGCACCACTCCACCGCCACCACCACTACCAACTTTTGTGATCCCCACACCCACGCCAGCACTCACGCCGCTACCGACGCCGGGTCAAACTCCCTAACGGGTACTACATCCCTAAGGCTGCGCGCACCTTGCCGGCAATTGCAGAACCGTCAAAGCGTCCTGATGCTTGCGGGGTAACGATCTTCATGACCGCGCCCATAGCTTTGCCACCTTCGGCTCCATCTGCTGTGGCCTGCTCAACAGCGGCCGCAACGATCGCATCGACTTCAGCCTCAGTGAGTTGTTGCGGCAAGTAGCGATCCAGGACAGCGAGCTCGTCGTTTTCTTGTTGTGCAAGTTCTGGGCGCTGGGCCTGCGTGTAGGCCTCTGCGGATTCACGTCGCTTCTTGGCTTCACGCGAAAGCACGGTGATGACATCATCGTCAGACAATTCACGCGCTTGCTTGCCCGAGACTTCCTCGTTGGTGATGGCCGTTAGTGCCATCCGAATCGTCGCCGACGTGATCTTGTCGCTCGACCTCATCGCTTCGGTCAGGTCTGCCTGGAGTTGGTCCTTCATCGCTGCCATGACGTCAGTGTGGCACCTGACCTTGGCTATCTGTCACCATGGGCGGGTGAGCACACGCCCTTTGATCACCTCCGGAGCGGCCCTTGTGGCCGGTGGACTGGGATTGCTGGGCTACAGCCTGTGGGAGGCCCAGGCCTATCGCACCCGCCACGTGACCTTGCCGGTCTTGCCCAGTGGCAGCCAACCGGTCAAGGTGTTGCATCTATCCGACATCCACCTGATGCCACACGATACGAAGCGCACTGCTTGGTTGCGTTCACTCGCTGACTTAGAGCCTGACCTGGTCGTTAACACCGGTGACAACATCTCTCATCCCGGTGCAATCCCTGTTTTAGTGGACGCGTTGCAACCCTTGCTTGCGGTCCCCGGAGTTTTCGTCTTCGGCTCAAACGATTACTACGCACCGGTGTTTAAGAATCCTTTGACGTATTTGCGCATGGGACCCACACCGATCAAGCACGCCGAAGAGTTGCCTTGGCGTGATCTCGAAGCAGGTTTCACGCAAGCCGGCTGGCTGAACCTCAACAACCACCGCGAGACGATCAAGGTTGGTTCATTACTCATTGATGCGCGCGGGGTTGATGATCCCCACATTCACCGCGATCGCTACGACGACCTTGACACCGAACCCAGCACCGCAGACTTTTCGTTGGGAGTCGTGCACGCTCCGTACCGACGCGTTCTCAACGCCATGACAACCGATGGCGCAGACGTGATCTTGGCTGGTCATACCCATGGTGGTCAGGTGTGCCTGCCCGGATATGGAACGCTGGTTACCAATTGCGATCTCAACCGCAAGTACGCCAAGGGGCTGTCTCGTTATCGAGATGATGCGTTGCCAGAAGATGGCTGGGAAGCATCGGAGTTCGCGCACGTGGACGAACCCGTTGCCGAAACCTGGCTCAACGTGTCACCCGGTATCGGCACCTCGCCCTACGCACCCATTCGACTGGCCTGCCGGCCCGAAGCCATCCTCTTAACGCTTACTGCCCGCTGAGTCCAGGCCTGCGCGTCTTGGATAAAGTACGGCGACCACACCCGGGGTGTGGCGCAGCTTGGTAGCGCGCTTCGTTCGGGACGAAGAGGCCGTGGGTTCGAATCCCGCCACCCCGACAATGCAAACGGGCTGCCTTCAGGCAGTCCCTTTGCATTTCACGGGTCTATGGATTCGGGAGGAGGACGCGCAAGCGTCCGACGGTTCCCGCCACCCGGGTCCCCGGATTCGGGAGGAGGACGCGCCAGCGTCCGACGGTTCCCGCCACCCCGCCAACTACCGGCTGAGCTCTGCCGCCACGACTTCGGCGATTTGCGCCGTGTTCAGCGCCGCTCCCTTGCGCAAGTTGTCGCCACAGACAAAGAAGTCGAGCACGTTGTCGAAGTCCGGCGCTTGACGCACGCGGCCCACCCAGGTGGGATCTGTCCCGACCACATCAGCAGGCGTTGGGAACACCATCGCCGCTGGATCATCGAGCAATTCCACACCTTGTGCATCGCGCAGGATCTGCTTGGCTTCCTCAGCATCTACCGGATTTGCAAATCGTGCATGCACCGACAACGAGTGCGTGGTCAGAACGGGAACGCGAACACAGGTTGCTGAGACTTTCAGATCTGGGATGCCCAAAATCTTGCGCGACTCGTTGCGTACTTTGAGTTCCTCGGACGTGTAGTCGTTGTCCTTCAGCGAACCAGCCCATGGCACCAC
>JBAXSF010000150.1:0-2795 GCA_037130835.1 Actinomycetes bacterium | reverse complement strand
CGTTCAGGAATCCTCTGTGGACATTGCCGCGACGGAGGAGCTGGGTCACTCCTAAGACAACGAGCGAGGTAATCGCGTGACGTTGACATGTGTGGAGCTGCCTAGGCTAAATAATGTGACCGCCCGATCGCGCAGGTTCATCACCGTTGCAGCCCTAGTACTGATGGTCGTAGCGGTCATCGTCTTGTCGTTGACCAAGTAATTACCAGGCGTAAGCCTCCGGTGCAAAGTGCTTCTTGCGCACTCCGTTTTCCGGTGCACCACCAGGACCAGGAAAAATCTCATCAAGTCGGGTCAGTGCTGATTCATCCAGCACAATGTCCAGCGCGCGCAGTGAATTATCGAGTTGCGCGATGGTGCGTGGGCCGATAATCGGTGCGGTCACTCCTGGTTGATGCAACAACCACGCCAGTGCCACATTCGCTGGATCGTGGCCGAGTTCGTCGCAGAAACTTTCGTAGGCAGCGATCGCTTCACCATAGATTTTCAGTCCGGCTGACACCATGGCTCCGGCCGAGCGGCCTTCTTTTTCTTTGCGCAAGACTCCGCCGAGCAAACCTCCGGTCAGCGGTGACCAGGGGATGACGCCAATGCCGTGCTTAATGGATGCGGGCAGGACTTCCAGCTCGACGGTCCGGCGCAAAAGGCTGTACATCGACTGCTCGCTGACCAGTCCAAACATGCCCATGTCCTTGGCGGCGGCTTGTGCCTCCACGAGGTGCCAGCCGGCAAAGTTGGAGGAGCCGAAGTACAAGACCTTGCCTTCTTGGCGAAGAACCGAGAAGGCTTCCCAAATCTCTTCCCACGGAGTGTTGCGATCCACGTGATGCATTTGGTATAGGTCGATGTAGTCCGTTTGCAAACGCTTGAGTGATGCTTCGCACGCGCGGCGAATGTGGAGAGCCGACAACTTAGATTCATTCGGCCAGGCTTCGGGTGAGCCAAAAGGTGCCATCACGTTGTGGAGCTTGGTGGCCAGCACCGTCTTTTCTCGTCGGTCGCCACCTTGGGCAAACCATTCACCGATGATTGTTTCTGTTGCACCGGGACCGCTGGGCCCGCCGTACATGTTCGCGGTGTCAATCACGTTGATGCCGAGTTCGAGGCTGCGGTCAAGCAGCAACTTGCCTTCATCAGCCGGTGTCGTCCAGCCAATGTTCATGGTGCCCAAAATTAGGCGCGAAACTTTCAGGCCACTACGGCCTAGTTGGGTGTACTGCACGAAGTGTCCCTAATTGTTGGTGGGGAAAAAGGTTTCCCACTTGGCATCGATGTTGGGGAATGCGTTAGGTGCGAGTTCTTCGAGGAGTTCGCGTGAAACTGGAGCCAGTGCCGCGGGTCCACCCTCTGCCTCAAACTGCCTCGTGGCGTCAATGATGATGCGAGAGCTGAGACCGCGTTTGGGTGCGGACGGATCAAGAGGAACACCTTGGCTTTGCGGGATCAAGACCGTGCCAGGTACTGGCTGCCAGCGCGATCCCAGCGAAGCCATGACGTCGTCGAGTCGGTAGATATTGACGTCCTTATCGACGACGATGACGACCTTGGCCAGACCGGATGAGGACGATGCTGAAAGTCCTGCGGCGATACCTTGCCCAGGTGCAGTCTTATTGATTTGCACGATGTAGACGCCCAGCGCCTGCAGGAGCAAGTGCATGTTGAGGAAGCCCGGGACTGTGCGACGAAACTGTGCACGGAAGCCGGCTTCGACGGGAGCAGTGCAATACGCGCGTGCAATGCCGGTGTACGCGTTCACGATGATCGGCTTGGGACGGTGGGTAACCGCCGTAACGTTCATAAAGAAGTTCTCTTCTTTGGCGCGCCCAAGGTAGCCGTACAGTTCCGCGAACGGACCTTCAGGCAACAACTCATCGAGGGGAATTTCGCCTTCGATAATCATTTCCGCGTGAGCTGGTACCAAGATGTCGCTGTGTTCACTTTTAACAACTTGAACTGCTTTGCCCCGCAAGCCACCAGCAAGCGCAATCTCGTCGCCGCCAAAGGGGCCACCGAGCTTGGTAGACGAGGCGGTAAAGACCAGCGGGTCAGCACCCATCACGATGGAACACTTGAGTGACTTTTCACCTCTCTTCTTGGCCGCCATGATCATGCGCCAACCATCTTGATTCGGCTCAGGATTAACCCCGATTTGGCGAGGACCCTTGATTTGGCATCGGTATGTTCCGGTGTTCTTCCCCAACTCGGGGTCCACCATCATTACTGAGCCAGTGGTCATGTAACGACCAGCATCTGCTGGGTTGGTTTGAATGAACGCAAACGTGGTCAGGTCAATGTCGTCGCCGGTCAAGATGATTTCCTTCACCGGTGCTGCGGATGCATCCACCACTTCAGGCTCAACCTTGGCCAGGCCGCCGAAACCCATTTTCTTTTCCACGAGGTCCAGCGTCTTGCGATACATCTGTTCGTGGTTGTCGTTGATTTCTTCCATCGGTACGCCAAGACACAAGGCTTCGGACGCCCACGGTCCGTAGGCATTGGCCAAGAGCGGACCTTCAACCCATTCGCCAGCAATCTTGACTCGATCAACGAGCAAGGCCGGAGCCTTCCAATAGCCCAAGCGTTCAATGGAGCGGTAAACAAAGGCGGTGGTCTCGTATTCGTCCTGGTTCATTTCAGCGACATGGACGAGGTTTCCGGTGGCTTCCATCGCGCGGATGTACTCACGAATGGAGTCGTAGGGACCAGTCCACGGAACTTCTTGGATTTCGTGCTGGTGAACGATCTCGTCGTACAGCGGATTGGCGATCTCTTCTTGCACGGCCTCTTCTTGGACG
>JBAXSF010000015.1:0-15576 GCA_037130835.1 Actinomycetes bacterium | reverse complement strand
CCTCTGGTGTTAGTTCGTCACGCTAAGGCAAAGTCACGCGAGGACTGGACCGAGGATGATCACCTGCGACCTCTGACCGCTCGTGGCGGAACACAAGCTGAGCGCTTTGCTCATGTCTTGTCGTCCGTCTATGAACCCCTGTCCGTGGTCAGTTCGCCGTGGTTGCGCTGCATGCAAACCGTCAGTCCCTATGCCGGACTCGTCAACCAGCCTCTGGCCGAACTCGACGTCCTGGGCGAAAGCGAATTTGAGCAAGACCCAACCACTGGCATTGAGGCTGCCCGACAACTCATTGATGCCGCTCGTGGCCGTGGGCAAGGTTTGATTTTGTGCTCGCACGGAAACGTCATGCCGGCACTCCTGCTACAGGCGCTTCAAGGCTTCGCAGACAAGAACCAAAAGGAACCCCTCGGTAAGGGTGAGTTCTTCGTCGTTCATCTGAGCATCGCCACAGGGCAGGTCGTAGGTCTAGAGCGCCACCGCCCCTAAGGCGCCTCAATTGTTAGGGATTGTTCACCTTTTGTTCACCTAATTCAGGGGGGTCTGGCTACCCGCTCTCTCTATTTTTCATTCAACAGGACAACATCCGCCAAACCGTGGCGGTCCTTCGAGAAGAGGTCAGATGAACGTCAGCACTTCGCGCAAGAGCGTCGTTGGTGCAGCACTTATTGCCGTGCTCGCACTCACGCTCAGTGCATGCGGTGGAAGCTCCAACACTGCTAGCTCCGACTCCACGATTGATTGCGCAACTGGTGCCATCAAGGCCAGTGGATCCACCGCGCAAAAGAACGCCATTGCTGAGTGGGTTAACGCTTACCAAACTGCATGTGCCGGCGCCAATGTTGACTACCAGGCAGTTGGCTCTAGCGCTGGTGTCACTGACTTCATCAACAAGCAGACCGCATTTGCCGGTTCTGACTCCACACTCAAGCCAGAAGACCAGATCAAGGCCGACAAGCGCTGCACCGACAGCGAAGCCATCCACATTCCCATGGTCGGAGGCGCAATCACGCTGGCATACAACGTTGCTGGTGTTGACTCATTGACCTTGACCCCCGACGTGATCGCCGGAATCTTCAACAACTCAATCACCAAGTGGAACGACCCCAAGATCAAGGCCATCAACGAAGGCGTGAGCTTGCCGGACGCCACGATCGCTCAGTTCCACCGTTCCGACGGTTCAGGAACCACTGACAACTTCACCAAGTACCTCACCGCTGCTGCTCCCACAGTTTGGAAGCTCAGCAACGCCAAGGAATGGAAGGCTGACGGCGGTCAGGGCGCCAAGGGCAACGACGGTGTGGCTGCTGCGATCAAGTCCACCGATAACGCCATTGGCTACGTCGAGCTCTCATTCGCCCAGGACGCTGCGTTGAAGGTTGCCAAGGTCGACAACGGTGGTGGCGCAGTTGAGCCCAACGCCGAGACCGCTGCCGCAGCGATCAACAAGTCCGTTGGCGAAATTGTAGACAACGAAAACAACATCAAGTTGAAGATCAACTACACGATCAAGGACGCCAACACGTACCCCATCGTGTTGCTGACCTACGAGATCACCTGCCAAAAGGGTTTGACCGGAACCGACCTGGCGCTGACCAAGTCGTTCCTGACTTACACCTCCTCCGACGCGGCCCAGGCCAAGTTGGTGGAGATTGGATATGTCCCGATCACCGGCGATCTGCTCACCTCGGTGCGCAAGTCTGTGAGCTCGCTCGCGTAATCCAGCACTACCCGACACGAGCCTCCACCCCCCTGGGTGGGGGCTCGTGTGGTGTGTGGATCCACACCGGCAAGATTGCACCCGTGGCAATCCGCCAACTTCCCCCGACAGCAGTCCTCTTTGAGGGAGCATGACGACGTGACCACGTTGATCAACCCAGAGGCGCCAGTCGGTGCCCCGTTGGGTAAATCTTCGCGTCCACGCGATGCGCTCTTTGCTGGTATTTCCCGAGGCTCGGGCATCGTGGTGCTCATCGTCATGGGCGCCATTGGAGTCTTCCTGCTGTGGAAGGCGCTTCCCGCGCTCAGCGCAAATACCGCGAGCTTCTTGACCACATCACCCTGGTTTCCCGATGATGCGCAGCCGAAGTTTGGAATTGCCGCCCTCGCCTTTGGCACGCTGCTCAGTTCAGTCATTGCCATGGTTATTGCAGTCCCCGTCGGTATTGGTGTTGCGCTCTACACCGCGCACTACGCACCGCGTCGATTCGCTCCCACCTTGGGGTACATCGTTGATCTATTGGCCGCCGTGCCCTCCATCATCTTTGGTTTGTGGGGCCTGCAAATCCTGATGCCTAATAGCATTGGATTGTGGCGCTGGCTTGACGATCACTTCGGCTTCATCCCGTTGTTCAGCAACGAACAAAACATCTACACCCGCTCGATTGCCCTAGCCGCTGTTGTGCTGGCCATCATGATCTTGCCGACCGTCTCCGCTATCTCGCGCGAAGTGTTTGCCCAAGTCCCACCCGGACACATTGAGGCTGCCCTGGCGCTGGGCGCCACCCGCTGGGAAACCATGCGCACCGCTGTTTTCCCCTTCGCCCGCCCGGGCATGGTCAGCGCCGCAATGCTGGGACTGGGTCGCGCATTGGGTGAAACGATCGCCGTGGCCTTGATCTTGTCTGCAACATTCAAAATCAATTGGCAAGTCACTGAACCGGGCGGCAATACCTTTGCCGCCAACATTGCCTTGAAGTGGAACGAAGCCGGCACCATCGGACTCGGCGCACTCATCGCATCAGGTTTAGTGCTCTACATCATTACCTTTGCGGTCAACATGGCTGCGCGCCTTGTCGTCGAACGTCGTCGTGATTTCTCGGGGGCGAACTAATGGCCATTCTTGATCGAACGATTTCAGACGACGAACTGCATAACCTGTTGTCACAGCGCAAGCTTCCGCGCTGGACCACGTTGACTACAAGTGCAACAGCGATCGCTGGTTCCGCATTGCTTTCCTTTTTCTCGCCAGTCAGTGGTGTAGCGGGGACAGCCGTATTCGCGTTCCTGCTCTTTATCGTTTTGCAAACTGGCTTGAGCTTCGCCGTTGAGGGAAAGCGCTACGCGATTGACCGCCTGGCCACCACGTTGTTGCTTTCTGCTCTGACTGCGGCCTTGGTTCCGCTGGTTTCCATCCTGTTGACCGTTCTTATTCGTGGCCTGAACGCCTTCAATGCCAGCTTCTTGACGTCCACCATGCGCAATGTCAGTCCTCGTCGCCCCGGTGGTGGCATCCTGCACGCCTTGATCGGGACCTTGGAGCAAGTGACAATTGCCGCTGCCATTGGTGTCCCACTGGGGATCCTGGCTGCTGTTTACCTCGTGGAGTACGGCAACCGCTCGCGCTTAGCTCGCGCCATCAGTTTCTTCGTTGACGTAATGACCGGCATTCCCTCGATCGTGGCAGGTTTGTTTGTCTATACCGGATTCATCTTGACGTTGGGCTTGCAGCGCAGCGGCTTAGCCGCCGGTATTGCGCTCTCGATCTTGATGATTCCTGTCGTGGTTCGATCTACAGAGGAAATGTTGCGCTTGGTCCCCCGTGACCTTCGGGAAGCGTCCTACGCCCTTGGAGTTCCGAAGTATCGAACGATCTTGCGGGTGGTTATTCCTTCGGCCTCCACCGGAATCATCACCGGGGCCATGCTGGCGGTCGCCCGAGTTACTGGCGAAACCGCGCCCTTGCTGTTGACTACCTTCTTGACCCAATCAATCAACACCAACCCCTTCAACGGGCCACAGGCCTCGCTGCCCATCTATGTCTGGGACCAGATCGGTAGCGGTACGCCCGCGTCCATTGACCGAGCCTGGGCCGGTGCGCTTACGCTGATCCTCCTAGTCATGATTCTCAACCTGAGTGCTCGCTTGATCGCGCGCGCCTCACGAGTCAAGTAGGGATAGTCAGCAGCTATGGCCAAGCGCATCGACGTCTCTCACCTCAACATCTATTACAGCGAATTCCTTGCTGTTGAAGACGTGAGTTTGGCTGTTGCACCCAAAGCGGTCACCGCGTTCATTGGACCTTCTGGCTGTGGCAAGTCCACGGTGTTGCGCACGCTTAACCGCATGCACGAAGTCACCCCCGGTGCCCGCATCGAAGGCAAGATCCTGCTCGACCACGAGGACATCTATGGGGCCGACATTGATCCGGTCAACGTACGCTCAACCATCGGAATGGTTTTCCAAAAGCCCAACCCATTCCCGACGATGTCTATCTATGGAAATGTCGTAGCCGGCATCAAGCTCAAGAAGCGCACCAAGCGCTCGGAACTCGATGATGTGGTGGAGTCATCTCTTCGAGGTGCCAACCTGTGGGAAGAAGTCAAGGATCGCCTTGACCGGCCGGGCAGTGTGCTTTCGGGTGGCCAGCAGCAGCGGTTGTGTATTGCGCGCGCCATCGCGATTCAGCCACAAGTACTTTTGATGGACGAACCCTGTTCTGCGCTAGACCCGATCTCCACTTTGGCCATTGAGGAGCTCATTCACGAACTCAAGCAGAGCTACACCATCGTGATCGTGACTCACAACATGCAGCAGGCCGCACGAGTATCTGACTCCACCGCGTTCTTTAACATTGCCGGAACAGGCAAGCCGGGCAAGCTCATTGAAATGAACACCACCGCCAACATCTTTAGCTCACCCAATGAGAAAGCGACTGAGGATTACATCTCCGGTCGATTCGGATAAGACAAAGGATCATCACTATGGCTACCTCGACCTACACCGTTACCGGCATGACCTGCGATCACTGTGTTTCCGCGGTCACCCAGGAACTCAGCGACATCACCGGCGTCACCAAGGTGAGTATTGACCTCGCATCAGGTCAGGTCACCGTGGAAAGTGACGCTGCTTTGGATCAAGCCGCCGTGGCAGCGGCCGTGGATGAGGCGGGCTACGCCCTCGCCTGACCGTGTCGCCGACCCCAAAGGGTGAGCCGGTATTCTTTATCGGAACCAGATAGTGGTTCCAGCCGATTTTTCGGCTTACTCCACCGAGGGGATACATCCCATGCCAGCCATCGTGCTGCTTGGCGCCCAATGGGGCGACGAGGGCAAGGGCAAAGCCACCGACTTACTTGGCAGTTCTGTCAACTACGTCGTGCGCTACCAAGGCGGTAACAACGCCGGCCACACCGTCGTCGTAGGCGATGAGAAATACGCCCTTCACTTGTTGCCCTCCGGGATCTTGACACCCGAATGCATCCCCGTCATCGGCAACGGTGTCGTGGTGGACCCCGCGGTGTTGCTCCAGGAGATTTCCGACCTTAACGACCGAGGCGTGGACACGTCTAAGTTGCTGCTCTCGTCAAGTGCGCACTTGATTGCTCCGTATCACGTGATGTTGGACAAGACCTCCGAACGATCGCTGGGTGCTTCCAAGATCGGTACAACAGGTCGCGGCATCGGCCCGGCCTATGCCGACAAGGTCGCCCGCCTCGGTATTCGCGTTCAAGACTTGTTTGACGAAAAGATTTTGCGTCAAAAGGTTGAGGGTGCCCTGATCAGCAAGAATGAACAGCTGGTCAAGGTGTACAACGAAGAGGCCATCACCGTGGATGAATCCACGGAATATCTGCTCTCCTTCGCTGATGCCTTGCGGCCCTACGTAACCGACACTTCGCTGGTACTGAACAGGGCTTTGGACAACGGTGCAGTGGTACTTCTTGAAGGCGGCCAGGGCACGCTCTTGGACGTTGACCACGGCACCTACCCGTTCGTTACCTCGTCTAACCCCACGGCCGGTGGCGCGTGCAGCGGTTCGGGTATCGGCCCTACTCGCATTACACGAACCATCGGCATCGTCAAGGCTTACACCACGCGCGTGGGGTCAGGGCCGTTCCCGACTGAACTGCTTGACCACGATGGTGACCAACTTCGTGAAATCGGTGGCGAGCGTGGCACGACCACAGGACGCGATCGTCGCTGCGGTTGGTATGACGCAGTGGTCGCACGTTACGCAACACGCGTGAACGGACTGACCGATTTCTTCCTTACCAAGTTGGACGTCTTGAGCGCATGGGATGAGATTCCTGTGTGTGTCGCGTACGAAGTTGACGGACAGCGAGTCGAGGAACTCCCCGACTCTCAGTCGGACTTCCATCACGCCAAACCGATTTACGAACTCTTACCTGGTTGGAAGAGCGACATTTCTGGTGCACGTGAGTTCAGCGACCTGCCACCGAATGCTCAGTCCTACGTCAAGTACTTGCAGGACATTTCTGGTGCACCGATCTCAGCGATCGGTGTGGGGCAGGCCCGCGACGCAACAATCGCCTTGGCCGACTTCCTTTCCACCACGCCATCTGCCGGTGTTTAACTCCTTGCCTGCCCGTTTCCTGAGTAATCTGCACACATGAAAGTTTTGGTTATCGGAAGCGGCGGACGCGAACACGCGTTAGTACGTTCGTTGGTCCTGGATCCCACCGTCAGTGATGTGTGGTGTGCTCCGGGCAACGGCGGAACGGGCGAACACGCGACCAACATTGATGTTGACGCAAGCAACCCAGCAGCCGTCGCCGCACTTGCCCAGGGCCTCGGCATTGATTTGGTGGTTGTTGGACCAGAGGCACCCCTGGTTGCCGGAGTTGCTGACGCCGTTCGCGCTGTGGGGATCGCCTGTTTCGGTCCCGGCGCAGCCGCCGCAGAACTTGAAGGCAGTAAAGCATTCGCCAAAGACGTCATGGCTGCAGCCGGAGTACCCACAGCCCGCGCTCATGTCTGTACTACCAACGACGAAGCTGAGGCAGCGCTGGATGACTTCGGTGCGCCCTACGTTGTTAAAGACGATGGATTGGCCGCTGGCAAAGGCGTTGTCGTCACCAGCGATCGTGAGGAAGCGCTAGCGCACGCAAACGAGTGCGACCGAGTGGTGATTGAGGAATACCTTGACGGACCTGAAGTCTCGCTATTCATCATTACCGACGGCGTTGACGCGCTTGCTCTGTCGCCAGCCCAGGACTTCAAGCGCATTGATGACAACGACGAAGGTCCCAACACCGGCGGGATGGGGGCGTACACCCCGCTGGCGTGGGCGCCCAATGATTTGGTTGATGAAGTCATCGCCACTGTTGTTCACCCCACCTTGCAGGAAATGACCAAGCGCGGAACACCGTTTAGCGGATTGCTTTATGTAGGACTCGCGCTCACCTCGCACGGGACTCGGGTTGTCGAATTCAATGCACGCTTTGGTGATCCCGAAACACAAGCTGTACTGGCTCGGCTGGAAACTCCGCTGGGTGAACTCTTGCTCGCCGCGGCCACCGGCACGCTCAGTGAACAGCCAGCCCTGATTTGGAGCACTGGTTCAGCCGTCACCATCGTGCTGGCAGCTCGTGGTTACCCACAATCTCCACGAACCGGTGATCCCATCACCGGATTAGACAATGCCGAAGCCGTTGAAGGGGCGATGGTGCTGCATGCCGGTACCGCTCGAGCCACAGACGGCACGTTGACCAGCAGCGGAGGCCGGGTTTTGTCCGTTACCGCCATCGGAGAGACCTTGGAGCAAGCGCGCTCGCGCGCCTACGAGGCGATGACGCACATTGACCTCGATGGCAGCCACTACCGCACCGACATCGCACTTAAAGCGGCGCATTCAGCGTGATCTGTTTGCAAGGTGGCGCCGAATTCGGAGCGGACTGCTTCGCGATGGACGCCGCTTTAGTTCAGGAAGCATACCGGCGCGGTCGCACCGGCCCGATTGTCATCTCCGCTCTTGCTGGAGCACCTGGTCGCGAATACGACACGGCAAATAGCAACGGCATCCGACACTTTTCGGCCATCGTTGAATCGCTGACATCTGATCATGACCCGTTGCCCGTTGTCGCCGCACCCGATGCACGTGCGGACGCCGCAGGTGCACGAGCCGGGCTGGAATCAGCGAGCATCATCGTTCTGCCTGGTGGATCGCCCTCTCGGTTGCTGAGCGCTTTGCAGGACTTCGGCATCGATGCACTACTTCGACGATTTGTGGACAGTGGCGGAATTTTGATGGGTGCCAGCGCCGGTGCCATGGTGTTATGCGAGCGCACCTGGTTACCCGATCGCGGACGGATCGCTGATGGTCTAGGACTGGTTCCGCACGCTCTGGTCCTGCCGCACTGGAGTCCGGATGGGCTGAGTCGCTTGGCCGCATTTGGCGGTGCCGGGGCGGGGATCACCGTCCTCGGTTTGCCCGAACAATCTGGCGTGATGGTAGAAAACACCGACTCAGGCACAAGATTTACCGCTCACGGAGCACGGGGAAGCACCATTGTTGAGGCGAACGGGCCCACACACGCCGTGCGTGTTGGAGACTGCCTCACGCTACCTGCGAGAATAGGTCCGTGACCACAGTCCCGAATGTTCTCGCTGCTCGGTACGCATCAATGGCTATGGCCGACCTTTGGTCGCCCACCCACAAGATCATTCTTGAACGCCAGTTGTGGGTGGCTGTGCTGCAGGCCCAACGCGATCTAGGCATCGAGGTTCCCGCGGAAGCAATCGCGGACTATCAAAAGGTCCTCACCACGGTGGACTTGGATTCCATCGCAGCTCGCGAACGTGTAACGCGTCACGACGTCAAAGCCCGCATTGAGGAATTCAATGCGCTGGCCGGACACGAACACATTCACAAGGGCATGACCTCACGCGACCTGACCGAAAACGTTGAGCAACTGCAGATTCGCTCGGCCCTCGAACTCATTCGCGATCGCATCGTCGCTACTTTGGCCCGTCTAGGCAGTCGGGCCGGTGAATACAGCACCGTGGTGATGACGGGTCGCAGTCACAATGTCGCAGCGCAAGCCACCACGATGGGCAAGCGATTCGCCTCCGCGGCTGACGAACTGCTCGTTGCTCTTGAGCGCGTCGAAGAACTCCTGGCTCGTTATCCGCTGCGTGGAATCAAGGGTCCTGTTGGAACAGCACAAGACATGCTGGACCTGCTCGATGGCGACAACGCCAAACTTGCCGACCTTGAACAACGCATCGCCAGCCACTTGGGCTTTAGCAAAGTCTTGACCAGCGTGGGCCAGGTCTATCCGCGCTCACTGGACTTTGACGTGGTCAGCGCCTTAGTCCAAGCCAGTGCAGCGCCGAGCAGTTTGGCCACCACGATCCGACTCATGGCCGGCAACGAGCTGGTCACCGAAGGCTTCAAGCCTGGCCAAGTCGGATCGAGCGCCATGCCCCACAAGATGAACACGCGCTCGTGCGAACGAGTCAACGGTTTGTCCGTCGTGCTGCGGGGCTACTTGTCCATGACGACCGAACTTGCGGGCGATCAATGGAACGAAGGCGACGTTTCGTGTTCGGTGGTGCGCCGCGTCGCATTGCCTGATGCGTTCTTCGCTCTCGACGGTCTCTTTGAAACTTTCCTCACCGTGCTTGATGAATTCGGTGTCTTCCCTGCGGTCATTGAACGAGAGTTGCAGCGCTACCTACCGTTCCTCACCACGACCAAGATTTTGATGGCCTCGGTTCGAGCTGGAGTTGGCCGCGAGAGCGCACACGAAGCGATCAAGGAGCACGCGGTGGCCGTCGCGTTGGAAATGCGCGAAAAGGGAACGGACCGGAACGACTTGTTCGAACGCCTCGCCGCGGACGATCGGTTGCCACTGACTCTTGAAAACATCAATGAGTTGGTGTCCGAGCCCTTGGAGTTCACCGGTGCCGCGCAAGCCCAAGTCGCGGAAGTGGTGAACCGCATCAACGCGATCGTTGCTTCCCACCCTGAGGCCGCGCGCTATAGCCCCGGCGACATCTTGTGACCACCACGTTGCTCCCGCCCGATCCCGCGCACGAATCCCTTCTGGCGCATGGCTTTTCCTTCGTTCACCAGGGCAAGGTCCGCTCGCTCTATGGCACCCCCGAGGGACACCTCCTCGTCGTGGCCAGCGACCGCATTTCGGCCTACGACTGGGTTCTGTCGACGCCGATTCCGGACAAAGGTCGCATCCTCACGAGCTTGTCACTGTGGTGGTTTGACCAACTCAAAGACATCGTTCCCCACCACGTGATTTCCACTGATGTTCCTGACGCCGTGGCCGGACGAGCGATGGTGTGCCAACGACTAGACATGTTTCCGGTTGAATGCGTCGCCCGCGGCTATCTCACTGGCTCAGGTTTGATTGAGTACAACACCTCTTCCACTGTGTGTGGGGTTGAACTACCGAGTGGATTAGTCGATGGCAGTCGTCTCGACGAACCGATCTTCACGCCGGCGACCAAAGCAGATCTCGGCGACCATGATGAAAATGTTGATTTCGCGCACGTTGTCACGTTGATCGGTCAAAGCGATGCGGACGAACTTCGTCGTCTCACACTCGCGGTGTACCAGCGAGCAGAAGCCATCGCCGCCGAACGCGGAATCTTGTTGGCCGACACCAAGTTTGAGTTTGGTCGCGGCGCGGACGGCACCATCGTGCTCGGTGACGAAGTCTTGACCCCTGACTCCTCGCGCTTTTGGCCAGCAGCCGGCTGGAAGCCTGGCTGGGCCCAACCGTCGTACGACAAGCAATTCGTGCGTGACTGGCTGACATCTACGGCCTCCGGGTGGGATCGAACCAGCGAGACCGAGCCGCCTGCTTTGCCACAAGACATCGTCACGGCCACCAGGGCTAAGTACCTTGAAGCCTACGAATTACTTACGGGTCAGGAACTGTCATGAAGTGGATGCTGACCGGAGGCGCCGGGTACATCGGAGCGCACATCCTGCGCGCGCTTCACGACCAAGGCCATGACGTTGTCGTTCTTGATGACCTATCAACCGGACTTCGCCGCAAGGTCTCCGAAGGCGTTCCGTTCGTCCAGGCTTCGATCTTGGACACCGACAGCGTCACTCGAGCTTTGGCCGATCACCAAGTTGACGGTGTGATTCATCTGGCCGCGAAGAAGTCTGTTGGCGAGTCTGTTGAACAACCACACATGTACTTTGAACAAAATGTGCAAGGCACGATGGCCTTGCTTGAGGCAATCAAAGCCGCAGATGTTCACCACATGGTCTTGAGTTCTAGCGCAGCTGTGTACGGATCACCCGATGCTGATGCGGTCACTGAAGACACCCCCACCATGCCGATTAACCCGTACGGCCAAACCAAGTTGGCTCAAGAGTGGCTCGTGCGCGACCTCAGCGAATCTGGTTATGACCTGTCCTGGGTTGCCTTGCGCTACTTCAACGTGGCAGGGGCCGGGGCCGACGACCTAGGCGACACCGGAGTGTTCAACCTCATTCCGATGGTCTTGCGTGCACTTGATTACGGCCAAGCCCCGCAGGTTTTCGGTGACACTTACCCCACGCCTGACGGCACCTGCATTCGCGACTACATCCACGTTCAGGATCTGGCTGAGGCACATGTGGCTGCCGTTACTCAAGCCGAGCGCGGTGGGCGTACCGATATTTACAACGTGGGACGAGGGATGGGATTTAGCGTCCTCGATGTGCTCGATGCGGTGCGAAGCGCCATGGGTAGTGACTTCGCCCACGAAATCTCAGCTCCACGCGCCGGTGATCCCGCCTCATTAGTTGCTGAGGTCAACCGCATTCACAGCGAGCTTGGCTGGCAGGCACAGCGCGATTTGGCTGACATGGTCACGTCCGCCTGGTCTGCGTGGCAAGCCTTTCCACCCGCCTAAACACGGCACCGAACCACCACCGACGCCCCACAGCGCGCCGATAGACTGAGGACACATCGTCCCTGCCAACTCTGGAGTGCCAGTGGCCCGCGTCGTCGTCGACGTCATGCTTAAGTCAGAAATCCTTGACCCTCAAGGCAAGGCTGTTGAGCGCGCAGCCGATCGATTGGGTTACAGCACCATAGCCAGCGTGCGACAGGGCAAGCGCTTTGAACTCCAGATCGATGGCCCAGTAGATGACGCAGCCCTCGCGTCAATTCGTGAACTTGCTGAATCCCTCTTGGCCAACACCGTCATTGAAGACTTCACCGTTCGCGTGGAGGACAACTAAGCATGTCCCCTCGTGTTGGTGTGGTGACTTTTCCTGGCTCACTTGACGATCGCGATGCACAGCGCGCCATCCGGTTGGCTGGTGCCGAGCCCGTAGCGCTGTGGCACGGAACCACCGACCTGTCAAAGGTCGACGCCGTGGTCTTGCCCGGTGGCTTTTCCTACGGTGACTATCTACGCGCCGGCGCCATCGCACGCTTTGCACCGATCATGGCGTCGATTATTGATGCTGCCAACGATGGAATGCCCGTCTTCGGTATCTGCAACGGCTTCCAAGTCCTGTGCGAATCCCACCTCTTGCCCGGCGCCTTGACCCGCAATGATCACTTGCACTTCATCTGCCGGGATCAAAAGCTGCGCATCGAGAACACCACTTCTGCATTCACCTCCGGCTTTAACACCAACCAAGAAATTGTCATTCCGCTAAAGAACGGCGAAGGCTCCTACATCGCTGACGAACGCACGTTGGATGAGCTCGAAGCCACTGGCCGCATCATTGCTCGCTACATCGATGGCAATCCCAACGGTTCGCGTCGCGATATCGCGGGCATCACCAATGAAGCCGGAAATGTTGTCGGTCTAATGCCACACCCCGAACATGCGGTTGAGGCGGGCTTTGGCCCCAGCCTTGATGGCTTGACCTTCTTCACCTCTGTGTTGTCACGGTTGGTGAACGCCTGATGAGTATCGACACCACTGCACAAGCATCTGCTACACCGGATGCGCAGCAGCCATGGTCTGAGTTGGGACTCAAAGCCGACGAATACGCCCGCATTAAAGTCATCCTTGGCCGTCGTCCCACCAGTGCCGAGTTGGCGATGTATTCGGTCATGTGGAGTGAACACTGCTCGTACAAGTCCAGCAAGGTTCACCTGCGTCAATTCGGTGACAAGGCGCCCAAGACCGATGCCCTCTTGGTGGGCATGGGCGAAAACGCCGGAGTCGTTGACGTCGGTGATGGGTATGCCGTCACGTTTAAGGTCGAATCACACAACCACCCGTCCTACGTCGAGCCCTACCAAGGCGCCGCGACGGGAATCGGTGGAATCGTCCGCGACATTTTGACCATGGGTGCTCGTCCTGTCGCCGTCATGGACCCACTGCGCTTTGGTCCCGCTGATGCACAAGACACCCAGCGCGTCCTACCCGGCATCGTGGCTGGCATTGGTGGCTACGGAAACTGTTTGGGTCTGCCCAACATCGGTGGCGAGGTCGTCTTCGATCAAAGTTATTTGGGCAACCCACTGGTTAACGCCTTGTGCGTAGGAGTCATGAAGCACGAGGACATCCTGCTCGCTACGGCTTCTGGCACCGGCAACCTCGTCGTGCTGTTCGGGGCTAAAACCGGCGGCGACGGCATCGGCGGTGTCTCGGTCCTTGCTTCTGAAACTTTCGATGCAGACGGTCCGGCCAAACGCCCCAGCGTGCAAGTCGGCGACCCCTTCACCGAAAAAGTCTTGATCGAATGCTGTCTCGAGATTTTTGCCGAAGACATCATCGTAGGAATCCAGGACCTCGGTGGCGCTGGAATTTCCTGTGCCACGTCCGAACTTGCTAGCAACGGCGATGGCGGCATGCACGTGATCTTGGATGCGGTTCCCTTGCGCGATGCGACCTTGAGCCCTGAAGAAATTTTGATGAGTGAATCGCAGGAGCGCATGTGCGCAATCCTGGAGCCGACAAACCTCGATCGGTTCATGGAAATCTGTGCAAAGTGGGATGTTGATGCTGTCGTGATTGGCACGGTCAACTCCAGCGGACGCTTGACCATCGAATGGCAGGGCGAACAAATCGTGGACGTGCCCCCGCGCACGGTCGCCCACGAAGGCCCGGTCTACAACCGCCCGTTCTCCAAACCCGCCAGCCAAGATGCACTGGCCGCGGACTCGGCTGCTTCTCTGGCGCGCCCTACTTCGGCCGATGAATTCGTGGAAACGGTGTTGACGCTGGTCGGATCCCCCAACCTCGCGGATAAGTCGTGGATCACATCGCAATACGACCGCTACGTGTTGGGCAACACCGCATCGGCAACACCCGAAGATGCCGGAATGGTGCGCATCGACGACTCCACCTCACGCGGTGTCGCAATTTCCACCGACTGCAACGCACGCTTCACGATGTTGAACCCGTACCTTGGCGCACAGCTCGCGTTGAGTGAGGCGTACCGCAATGTGGCGGCAACCGGGGCGCGACCGCTGGCGGTAACGAACTGCTTGAACTTCGGATCACCTGAAGACCCATCGGTGATGTGGCAATTCTCTGAAGCAGTGACTGGTTTGGCTGATGCGTGCTTGACCCTGGGTGTTCCGGTCACGGGTGGAAACGTCAGCTTCTACAACCAAACCGGCGAGACAGCGATCTTGCCTACTCCGGTTGTTGGAGTTCTCGGTGTGATCGAGGACGTGCACACGCACTTGTCGCACGGCTTGCCTGCTGACGGTTTGACGTTGATCGTCTTGGGCGAAACCAAGGCTGAATTCGATGGCTCGGAATGGGCGCACGTTGTCCACGCTCACTTAGGCGGACAGCCACCCCAACCTGACCTCGAAGCTGAGCGACAGCTCGCTGAAGTCCTTATTTCCGCTGCCACAGACGGGATGGTCAGCGCTGCTCACGACCTCTCGGATGGTGGCCTGGCTCAAGCCGTCGTGGAAATGTGCCTGCGCGGAAACCGCGGTGCCACGCTGACCCTGTCTGGCGACGCGTTTACGGGCCTGTGGAGTGAATCCGTGGCCCGCGCTGTTGTCGCTGTTACTCCAGAACAATCTGCCGGCTTGCTTGCGCTGGCTCAACACCATGGTGTTCCAGCTGCTGTGGTGGGAACCTCTGGCGGATCGTCGTTTGTTGTCAATGCACCAGATGTCACGTTCAGCATTGAGGTCGACACGCTCCGTGAAGTCCACACGGCGACCCTGCCTGCATTGTTTGACCACTAACCATGCCACCGCGCCGGTATGACGATCACGGCATCGCTAATGCTCTCGCGCAACTCAAACCGAATTTGCGCATCTGGCTTGCGGACCACAGCGATGACGAACGTGCGTCGCACCAACTCTTCGACCAACAAATTCAAGCCCTGAGCGATCGCGCTCCCCTTGAACAACTCATCGCGCTCACCGTCTTAGCGACGGATCTCACGCAGGCTGCCGGCGCTGGGCCGATCATCCCGCCCGAAGCCCAACGCATCGTCGTACAAGTCTTCTTGGATCGCCTCTACGACAAGGCGCCGGGCAAGAGCGTCGAGGTGCGAGTACCTCCTTTCGCGGCTATTCAGTGTGTCGAAGGCCCCGCTCACACCCGCGGCACGCCACCCAACACCATTGAGACCGATGCTCTGACCTGGATTCGTCTATCAACCGGGCGCGCCCAGTGGGCTGGCGCTGTAGAAGCCCATCAGGTCATCGTCAGCGGCACCCGCGCTGACTTGTCCGCCTTGCTCCCGCTGACCTGATCATTCACCGAGTCAAATACGGCTTGATCCTCTAGCGTCGTGGGCGGATCGGATGCACAAGCACCGACCGCTCAATCCCTCTGTAGACAAACGTCGCGGAACCTGGAGGCACCAACATGAGCAAGGCACACAAGTGGCTTGATTTAGAAAATCGCCCAACCGAACAACTTCCCCGTGAGCAAC
>JBAXSF010000149.1:0-2893 GCA_037130835.1 Actinomycetes bacterium | reverse complement strand
CTCGAAGCACCAGGAATTGAGTCGGCTCGAGGTTTGGCATTTGCATCTGGCCTGGCTGCCGAAGACACCATTATTAGGACAGTTCTCAAGCCTGGTGACCACGTGGTGCTTCCCAATGATGCTTATGGCGGCACCTACCGACTGTTCGCCAAGGTGGCACAGCCCTGGGGCATTGATTTTTCGACGGCGGAAATAACCAATCCTGAATCCATTGCCGCAGCCATGACTCCGCGTACCAAGTTGGTGTGGATTGAGACACCGACAAACCCGCTTCTCAATGTCGGTGACATTGCAGCAATTGCTCAAGTTGCGCATGCAGGTGGTGCTCTGCTCGTTGTGGACAATACGTTCGCATCACCGTACCTGCAACAGCCGCTTTTGCTGGGCGCAGACATTGTGTTGCACAGCACCACCAAGTACATGGGCGGTCACAGTGACGTTGTGGGAGGTTCACTTGTTGCGGTGGATCCTGAACTGGGTGAAAGATTGGCGTACCACCAGAACGCCATGGGTGCGATTGCCGGTCCATTTGATTCATGGTTGGTCTTGCGGGGACTAAAGACACTCGGAGTTCGCATGGATAGACACAATTCCAATGCAGCCGACATTGTGGCTTTCTTGCAGACTCAGGAGTCGGTGAGCCAAATCTTGTGGCCTGGATTGCCCGACCATCCCAACCATGACGTAGCTAACAAACAAATGAAGGGGTTTGGTGGCATGGTGTCATTCCGGGTGAAGGCGGGAGAGCAGGCAGCCCTTGACATTTGTGCGAAAACGACAGTATTCACTCTCGCAGAATCGCTGGGGGGAGTGGAGTCTTTGATCGAGCATCCCGCGCGCATGACTCATGCTTCGGTGAGCGGCAGTGCCCTGGAAGTGCCTGCTGATCTCATTCGACTCAGCGTTGGAATTGAAGACTCCGAAGATCTGGTTTCGGATCTTGAACAAGCAATGAATTAGTCAACGGCAATAAGGACCAAAAAAGAACAATGGCAAAACTTATTTCCCTGCCCAGGAAAGGGCTCTTAGGTGTGGAGCGCATCCACCAATTCAGACATTCGGTTGGCTCCAACAAACGAGGAAACAAACCAGCACGCGATTGAGTTCACTTGCTGCCTGCCGTCACTGTGGTTCGTGCCGGCGCCACGAGCGGCTCCGGTTCTTTGACGCGAGCTACAGCAAGTAGTGCCAGCGCAACGAAACCTGCTCCAACCAGCGTTGCCGTTGCTGTCGCGTCAGTGAACACGGTGCGGGCAGTGTCCTCGGTCGCTTGACCAAACTGGTCCTCGATGGTGGGCTGGTCATAGTCCGGGCTGCCAATGGCTGCACCAATACTTGACTCGATGGCATTGCGCACCGTCCCAGAATCTTTAAGTGCTGCATCGAGTCCGGTGCTGACGTTGGCCCACAAAACAATGCCCAAGACGGCAACGCCCAACGCGGTGCCGATCTGGCGGGTGGTGCTCTGAGTGGCCGATGCCTGTCCACTAGCAGCCGGTGGCACCTGGGCCAAGGTGACGTTGAGTAACTGGGCATTGGTAAAGCCGATGCCGATGCCGAACAGCACAAGCCACGGCGCTAGTAGTGCGGCGTTAGTAGTTGGCGAATAACTCCACGCCAAGCCGACCATGGCAATCGCTTCGGCGGCCAATCCCCACCGTACGACGCTCCAAGCTCCGATGCGGCGCACCAGTGGGGCGGAAGTCACGGCGCCGGTGAGACCGCCGGCGGTGACGATGGCTACGCAGGCACCTGCTTGCAGTGCGTTGTAACCCAAGACGTTTTGCAAGAACAAGGGGAGCGTCAAGATCATCCCGAACTCGCCAAACATGATGACCAACCCGGCAAGGGTTCCGGCGCTGAATGCAGGAATGGCGAACAGCGTCAGGTCAAGCACAACGGGCTTACCTGATGTCGCCCGAGCCTTCTCCCACCAGATGAACAAGCCGGTCAAAACAACTGCTAGGACAAATGCAACGGGAACAGGCGACACCGTCGCCAGTGGCCAGTCCAATCCGGCAACGGCGGGATTGCCCTTGGCAGCCCACCAGCCGTATGAGCCACCCTGAATGAGCCCAAACACCACGAGCGCCACTGCCACGGACACCAGGGCAGCACCCACGAGATCGAAGCCGGCGCTGCCCCGCTTTTGTACATCGCCGCGCGTGGACCACCACACCCCTGCGATCGTGACCATGGCAATGGGAACGTTGATACCGAATGCCGAACGCCACGACGCCACCTCAATGACGTAGCCCCCGAACAGCGGACCGATGGCGGCGGCAACTCCGATGACCCCGCCCCACACCGCAAATGCGGTTGCACGCTCACGTCCGGTGAAGCGCAACGTCACCAGGGCAAGCGTTGCTGGAACGAACATCGCTGCTCCCACACCTTGCCCAGCCCGGGCTGCAATCAATTGATCCGCTGATTGTGCGAGCGCGGCGCCTACGCTTCCGGCCACAAAGACCAGCACGCCGGTAACAAAGAGGCGGCGGTAGCCGAACCGGTCGCCAACTCGACCCATCGTGATCAGTAGGGCCGCAAACACCAGCGAATACATCGCGTTGAACCACAAAACATCGCTGGTCCGCGCTCCGAGTTCGGGCCCAATTTGTGGAACGGAAACGTTCAAAATCGTGGCATCAACCATGACCATCGTCATCGCAACGCTGAGGGATCCAAGCAGCCACCAACGACGACGATCACCAATAGTGACCGTGTTACTTGGCACTGCGCTGTCCTGCTCGCTCACGCGCTCTCACGAATCCGAACAGCCACAGCCGTGGTCCTTCCGTCGGTGATGTTGCCTTGTAAGTCAACGGCAATCTACCGGTCATATTCCGCCTACGTGCGCAACAGATCACGGAATACGGCCTCGAACTTCGCCACC
>JBAXSF010000148.1:0-2930 GCA_037130835.1 Actinomycetes bacterium | reverse complement strand
CACACCCCACGCAATAGGGACCTTCGTAGTCACCTTGGTAGATGTGCCCAGCGTCATAGAGCGACTGAAGAAATGCCTGTACGCGTTCGGTGTGACGCGGTTGAGTGGTGCGAATGAAATCGTCATTAGCCACATCAAGGGTGTTCAATACGGGCTTCCATGCGGACTCGACCAAGCGGTCGGCCCAGTCCTGCGGCGAGACACCGTTAGCTTCTGCAGTTCGCAGGACCTTTTGACCATGCTCATCGGTTCCGGTCAGGAACCACACGTCTTCGCCACGCTGACGATGCCACCGAGTTAGCACATCCCCCGCCACGGTGGTGTACGCGTGACCGATGTGGGGAGCGTCGTTGACGTAATAGATAGGCGTCGTCACGAAGTAGGTCTTAGGTGAACTCACGCGTTGATCTTACGCGTGAACCCATTCAGCATCCTGCACGCACGCCCGCTGGTGCTGGACTAGCGAAGGGTTCCAGCCCATTGACGTGTGCGCCGTCCGCGCAACCGAACCGATTCCCAACGGGCACCGGCAACGAGCAAACCAACACCCACCACTGCCAACGACACCCATTGCGGGAGCAGCGCGGCCGCGTCGACAATTTGCGCGACAGCGATGACGATGACGGCCACCACACCTGGCCAAAAGACTCCAGCCCAATGGTTGCGCCCGCCCACGATTGCTAGGACGAAGCCAAGGATGAGAAAAGTAACAATGCGAATGAGGGCTTCCGTTGATGGCGCTTCACCGGCACCAGCACTTCGCGTCAAGGAGTCTTCCAACACCCACGCGACGGGAAATAGCAAAGCCGCAGTGATCGCCGGCGCCACACTGCTCCACGTGGAGACCACATGGTCATGGGCAAGCAAGACAACCAGCATGCCGACCAACAACAACGGCACCGCAATAAAGAGTCCGTGCAACTCCGGACCCAGCCCCCACTGATCGATGTTGAGCCACTTCCACGCCAATTGACCGCCTTCGGCGGCAAGAGCGCCGGCAAACCACAGGGTCCACACTGCAGAACGCATCCAGGCTAAGACCGCGAGCAAACCAAACCCTGCGACGACTAGGGCTGTGACGGCGGCGGGTTCAGCAACGGTGATGTCAGCGGGATAGCGATTGACATCGTTAAGCAATTGCTGGGACCACAGCAGGATTACTGCAAAGCCGGTAAAGGCGGGCAGGCTGGTGGGCTTGCCTGGGCGTAGGCGAAGTAGTACGAGGTGCAACACCACACACACGGCCACTGCTGTCAGCGCCACACCCAATCCAGTCCACCAGGGGTACTCGGCCCCAATCCACGCCGTGACGGCAGGTTGCGGTAGATCGCTGATAATTTCCTCGTTGATCACTGGTTGGGCAGCGGAAGCAAGGAATGGCAAAACAAGAGCACCCGCACCAGCCACGGCCCCAAGCCGAACCAGAGTCCCACTGGTAAATCGAACCAGCGATTCCTTACCTAATTCAGCTTGGCTCCACTGCGCGCGGGCCATAACGTGAATGGCCGCAGCCACCAAGGCCACTGCCAGTAGCGCCGCTGCAGGAATCAAGAGGAAACGGTTCTCGGGATCGTGCGCCGCCGCAAAAGTGCCGACGGAAGAGACCACCAAAAGCGCCACAGCACCTGTCGGATAAGACCACCAACGGGCACGCAAGACACGATCGGTCACTAGGTACGCCATAGCACCAGCGACGGCAATCGTCACGATTACAAGCCGTGCAGTTGGCCCAGCATCGTTGAGTTTTCCCCCTACAGTGGCGGCCACTACACAGGTTCCTATAAACCCGGCGACAACCGCGAACCACTGCCACGGAACTCGATGCCACGAAAGACGTTGATCACTAATGGCAAGGGCAGTAAACGCACCCGCAGCGGCAAGACAGACTCCCCCAACCCACCAGCCCACCCAGCCGGGTGCTGATTCAGCGGCGAGGATTGGTGCGGCCGCTAATGCCATCAACCCCATGTGCGCAAAAACCGCCGCCGTGAAAACCGCGGCTGCTGGTTGGCGTTGTGCTTGGCGATAACTCCACAACAAGCCAAGAAGGGCTGCTGCCACAACAGACACAGCCCGCGGCCATGGCGAGAGGGCATCTGAAGAAATCCAAAAACTTGACGTGACGACCAACAACAACACGCCCATAACTGACAGCGCACTTGCCGTCCCGGGAATTCGGGGGGCCAAGCGATACCCGCCAGCCAGCGCCCCAACACCAGCAACAACCAGTACCAGGAGTTGGCCCACTGCGCCAAGAACATCCCAAGCAAACGCGGTAAAGGCAATCGCAGCCGCCACTAAAGCAAAAACACCAGTTCCCAAGATAAATCCGGCAGCCGTGATTCCAGGACGGGCAGGTCGCGGCTCGTCAATTTCCGGGCGAACTTCGTCGGATGCCACCACCGCGTCGTCACCACCGTGTTCCAGAACCCACGAACGCTTGGTAACGATCCACTGCTCAAGGTCGCTCAGATATTTCAATTCGGCTTGGGCAGCCGATGACAACTGCAAGCCACAGGAAGGACATCGCAGATCCCCGTTATCCCCTGCACTGGCCACATCAGCCGAACAGCGTGGGCAAGGCATCACAGTCGTGGGCACCTCTCCATGATGTCACCCATGGTGGCTAATACCGGGGTTCTAGGACGCAGCCTTCGGTCATATTTCACAACCGTGGGGCTACATCTCACCCTTCGCAGCTACCACTGCATCAAATACCTCACGCTTTCGCGCTCCGGTAGTACGAGCCACATCGGCGATGGCTTCTTTACGCGTCATCCCCGCGCTTTCCAGCGCGTGCACCTGAGCAACCCACTGGTCCGGATCACCTACCGCGGTATCAGTCGATGCACCTTGCACGACGATCGTGATTTCACCCTTGACCCCGTCAGCGGCCCATTGCTCAAGCTCAGCCAACGTGCCTCGGCGGA
>JBAXSF010000147.1:0-2948 GCA_037130835.1 Actinomycetes bacterium | reverse complement strand
ACCGCTGATGCGAAACCAGATAGCAGCTACCGCTACCTCTTGATGCCCGTTCGTATGGCCGGATGATTTTTTCCCTGAGTTCTTTGGTGTAGGCCGTGTTTGTCCAACGCCTTGAATTGGTGGATTACCGGTCGTACTCAACTGCCGTGGTGGAGTTGGAACCCGGAATTACCGTGTTTGTGGGGCTCAATGGGCAGGGAAAAACCAATTTGGTGGAAGCCCTGCGCTATGTGGGTAGCCTGTCCAGCCATCGAGTGGCTACCGACGCTCCATTAGTGCGTGACGGAGCGGAACGCGCCATTGTTCGCTGCACCGTGGTGGGTGAGGGTCGAGCTATTGATGTTGATCTTGAAATCACTGCCTCAGGATCCAACCGAGCGCGACTAAATAATGCGCCGGTGACCCGCACTCGCGATGTGCTGGGAACACTGCGAACGGTTTTGTTTGCGCCCGAAGATTTGGCGTTAGTCAAGGGTGACCCTGGCGAGCGACGCAAATTTCTCGATGAGTTATTAGCCGCACGGTTGCCGCGGTTCGCTGGGATTCGCAGTGATTACGACCGGGTGTTAAAGCAACGCAATTCACTGTTGAAATCAGCACGCTCATCGCGACCACAAGAAAACCTCGAGTCAACACTTGCTGTCTGGGATGAACAGTTGAGCGACTTCGGTTCACAGATCATTCACTCTCGCGTGGAGCTCATCAATGAGTTGCGGCCTTTGGTGTTGGCGGCCTACACCGACCTGGCACCCGAATCGGGTGAAACGTCCATCGAGTATCGAAGCTTCTTGGGCGATGATGTGGGCACGTCATTGGAGGCGATTAAGTCGGGTTTTCACGAGGCGATAGTGAGTGCCCGTAAGAGCGAGCTGGAGCGCGGAATGTCCCTGGTGGGCCCGCACCGCGATGACGCCTTTTTAGGCCTTCGATCCTTGCCAGCAAAGGGCTATGCCAGTCATGGCGAGTCTTGGTCAGTGGCCCTGGCCCTCCGGTTGGCCTCGTATGAAATTTTGCGCGATGACCTGCGTGGCGGCGGTGATCCGGTGCTGATTCTGGATGATGTTTTCGCCGAACTCGATGTCCAGCGTCGGGAACGTTTAGCCCAAGCTGTGAGTTCAGCCGAACAGGTGTTAATTACGGCAGCGGTGGCGCAGGATGTACCGACGCTGTTAGTTGGACAGCGCTTTGAAGTCGTCCGCGGAAGTGTGAGTAAAGCATCGTGACAGATCCATCGAGTGGCGCACCGAGTGACGCAGCAAGCGATGCACTCGCACAGGCTCGTGCGCAAGCAACCAACCGCCCGGTGCAACGTCGTTCAACCTGGTTGAACCGTCGTCGCAAAACAACCGATGATCAACGCTCAGGTCCAGGTCCTGATCAACGTGATCCGCAACGCGTGGGTGATGTCGTTCAACAACTCAGTCAAGAACAACAATGGGTCACACCGTTGTCGATCGGGGCGATCGTCACACAGTGGCCCGGCATCGTTGGCGATGATGTTGCCGCGCATGTCACTCCGCAAGCTTTCCGCGCAGACGAGTTAGTTGTTCAAGCGGACTCGACCGCATGGGCTACTCAAATGCGCCTCCTCACGGCCACGGTTTTACGGCGTCTCGATGAGGAATTGGGAGTGGGTGTGGTGACCAAGGTCAAGGTGCTCGGACCGCGCTCGCCATCGTGGAAGCGCGGTCAACGCTCGGTTCCGGGCCGGGGCCCCCGCGACACCTACGGCTGACCCCTTCCAAGGGCCGGAACTTGACCCAATGTGGCCCCTATCCACCCACAAGGGTTATCCACAGATTGGCGTGGGGGGACACGAGATCAGGGGTATCTCGCGGTAAAACGGCAATCAAGGCCCTCAGACCACTAATGGTCGGTCTGAACCAGTAGGATGAGGAAACGGCGTTCACCCTTCTCCGGACCGCTGTGTACCGCCAGATTCACCCCAACAGATTCACCGCTGAACTACGCACGATGTGTGCGTGGCAGGACTTCGCGCCGGGAGGCAAGACCCACGTGTCATACGACGCCAGTGCCATTCAAGTTCTCGAGGGACTCGATGCAGTTCGCAAGCGCCCCGGTATGTACATCGGCTCGACCGGCGAGCGCGGTTTGCACCACTTGGTCTACGAAGTTGTCGACAACTCTGTTGACGAAGCGTTAGCTGGACATTGCGATCGCATTGAGATTTCACTTCTTGCTGATGGCGGTGTTCGCGTTCGCGACAACGGCCGTGGAATTCCTGTTGACATCGTAGAAACCGAAGGACGCCCGGCTATTGAAGTGGTGCTCACCGTTCTTCACGCGGGTGGGAAGTTCGGTGGCAGCGGTTACGCCGTATCGGGCGGGCTGCACGGTGTGGGTGTTTCGGTTGTCAATGCTTTGTCAACAGACCTTGACGTTGAGGTACGGCGCAATGGCGCGCGTTATACGCAGTCGTACAAGTACGGCGCACCCGTTGAGCCACTGAAGCAAAATGAAGCCACCGATGAGACCGGAACACAGATCACCTTCTGGGCCGACGGGGACATTTTTGAAACCACTGTTTTTGACTTTGAAACGTTGGCTCGACGCTTCCAAGAGATGGCTTTCCTTAATAGGGGCCTGACTTTGGTACTGACCGATGAGCGCGTGGGGCAAGAAGATGAGCAAGGCGAAAGCCGATCCACCACCTGGTGCTACGAGGGTGGACTTGTTGACTTTGTGAAGCACATCAATGCTGCCAAGGGCACCGCGCACCCCTCGATCTTGAGTTACGAAACTGAAGATCCGAAGAAGGTCATGAGCGTTGAAGTGGCGATGCAGTGGAACTCGGGGTTTAGCGAATCGGTGTACACCTTTGCTAACACGATCAACACGCAAGAAGGTGGAACACACGAAGAAGGCTTCCGCGCCGCGCTAACAACGTTGGTTAATAAGTTTGGGCGCGACTGGAACTTGTTGAAAGA
>JBAXSF010000146.1:0-3004 GCA_037130835.1 Actinomycetes bacterium | reverse complement strand
AATGCCAGCGCTAACTGGTGAATCCCACCACCGATGTGCCAGGCGCCAAAGGTTTGTTCCACATAAGGCACCACTGATAAGGCGGCAGGAGCCTTGCGGGGGTCAGATCCGGTGTAGGTCGCATAGCGATCAAGAAAGGTGACCAAGCGCGGATCGCTGAAGTGCTTCTTGCCCAACGCTCGCAGCGAGGTAAACGGCGCGACGGTTTGAATATCTGAGGGTCGACGCAGGTGTTTGACCAGGTCAAGTGGTGAATTCAGCGGTGATTCAAGGAATGGTTCGCGGGTGATTCGCCACGCTTTACCGGCGCGCTCCATAAAGTTCGTCCACTCCGCTTCAGCATCACCACCGAGCGCTTCACCTAACGCACGTGCAATCGCGCCTGGATCAACCCCGGGCAAAACTGCGGTAGTGCCATCGGGCCAGTGGTAGGTAAATCCTGGTTCAACCGGTTGCAGATCAACGACGTCATCGAGTCCTTCGCCAGTTTTCAAAAACAGATCGCGATACGTGGCCGGCAAGGTAAACAGTGACGGGCCGGTATCGAAGACGAAGCCGTCGCGCTCGTATCCGGCGAGCTTTCCGCCCACGCTTTGAGCTTGTTCAAGAACGGTGACTTCGTGTCCGCGGGCGCGAAGGCGAGCGGCAGATGCCAGCCCACCCATTCCTGCGCCAATCACCACGATGTGTGCCACGGCTTCAGCCTACGTTGCTGGGCAGGTGGCTTTGACTAGGTAAGGGTGCGGCCCTTCCATTGCAAGGTTCCCCGGCGATGGCCGATCCAGGAACGGATCGTGAGCCAGATCAAGATCGCGATCGAAAACGGATGCAAGATGGCATCGGGAAAGAGCGGGCTTTGTGTCCGTCGTGCAATCACTGCGCGACCAGTAATGGCGGCCAGCCAACCGACCATGCCAACGACTGAACCGGTAAACATCGCGATCGGTGGCACGAGGTAGAAGATCGCCAAGAACACCATCGCTCCGATCGAGCCACCCAGCGATCCAAAGGCGGTCCACAAAGACTTGGTGTATCCGGCCGAAAGCTCGCTCCAGTTGTCATACATCCGGCACGTGGCAATGGTGGTGCCGTCGATGACGGTGCCGTAAGCGCCACTGCGTTTGATCGCTCGTAGGAGTTCGACATCGTCGAGCACCGCGGCCTTGACGGCTTCGTGGCCACCAGCGCGCTGGTAAGCCTTGGCATCCACCGCCAAGAACTGCCCATTGGCAGCCGACAACGATTCGCGCGAGCTGTTTTCGGCAATTCCCAAGGGAAGCGTGGTGGCCCAGGACCATTGCAGGAGCGGTTGAACCAGGCGCTCACCGGTGGTCTCGGCTAGTTGCTTGGGGTAGGGGCAGACCAAGTCCAGCTTGGCTTCCCGCAGGGTTTGCACGGTGCTGGCGATGGCTTCCGGTTCAAGCACCACGTCAGCATCGATGAAGACCAGTACAGATCCGCTGGCTGCTTCTTGCAGTTGGTGACAAGCCCACGTCTTTCCCAGCCAGCCATCGGGGCGGTCGGTCCCGGTGATGATGCGCACTGCACGTTCACTGCCCGCGATCTCGCGAATGACATCGGCGGTGCCATCGTCGGATTGATCATCGAGCACGATGATTTCGCCATCTGACAACTTAGTTTGCTTCAGTAGCGATTCAATGCAGGCGCCAATGTTGTGTGCTTCATTGCGGGCCGGAATGAGAATCGATACGCGCTCAGTAATGTCCTCGGGAGTAATCGTGGGGCGCCGCAGTTTGCTTAAGTTGTAGAAACTGTGCAACGTCAAGAGGGTCGCACCGATGGAACCGAACCACACCAATCCGGTCCACAAGCCGCTCAGTATTCCCATGACTTAGGCCTCGACCTTCACCGAACGCGAGCGCCACAACTGGAGGCACAGGGGGATAGCGACCACACCCATCACGATCGCCCCCACTAGGGCCACCGATGGGCGCGAAAGGAAGACGGCATTGGCCAAAACGCTAGAAAAGTACGTCCACAACCACAGCGTCAGGGGTTGGGCATCGCGAATAGGCGAACTTTCGAGCCGTGGCAAGAGTGAAAGCAGCGTCATCAAGATCAAAGCCACCACAAACCAGCCGAGGAAGTTGATGGCCGGAATCCCCGGCACTCCCGGAAGCGTAAACCCGACGCGATCCCAGACCCAGTGACCATCATTAACCATCATCGGGTCAAGAAACAGGTCCCACGAGGCAAGAGCCACTGCAGAAACCAGGATGGATGACCAGCGACCGCGCATCATGGTTTGTCCTACGACCAAGGCTGGGTAAGCCATCATCGACCACGCCAGCGGAATCACGAGTGGCACACCAAGTAGTTGCCAGCCCAGTGATGTGGTGTACCCGTAGGGGCCAAAGGGAACATCGGTGGTGCTGCCGATGTATTCGATCAGCCATCCACCGATGACGCTGATCGCAACATAACCTGCAGTCCACTTCAGGCCCCGAACCAACAATGCATGCGAGGTCGAGGCGAGGAAAAACATCACGACGGTGACGATGGTCAAGCTGGTTCGCGTTTGGCCAGAAGTCAGGGGATAAGCGATCTGCATCAACACCGTGATGCCGGCTAAAGCCCATGGCAATAACGGCTTTTGCAGGGTTGGTTGGCTAGTCATGGGCTGGCCCAGACAGGTCAAAGTCCATGCCCGCAAAGCGACCCTTCATCGAATTGACGGAAAAACGCGCGAACAGTTCTTCGGCGTACCACTTGATGACCGGAGTTTGATCAATGACTTCAGTGTGGGCAGGATGCGTGTAGGCAAACGTACGCATTGCTTCAGCCGATTCCCACACACTAAAGGTGCCTTGCAGACCTAACGGGGATTCACCAATGCCGCTGGTCAGCACCATTCCTTCGGCACTGCTGAGCGAGCGCGCAACTTTTTCTGATGCCTTCCAAAACTCCAGCATTTTGTTGGGGCGAATCCGCGCGCGAGTAATGGCAGCAACCGGTCCGTCAACTTTGGCCGGCTCAGGATTTC
>JBAXSF010000145.1:0-3036 GCA_037130835.1 Actinomycetes bacterium | reverse complement strand
TGTGCTGCAAGGGTTTTAAGGCGTTCGCGTAGCGCCTCAGGATTGAGTCCGTGCTCGTCCATGGCGACGTGTTCGACTTCAACCTGGTAGGCCCGAAAAACACCCAGTGCTCCGACGTACGACGGAGCTTCAGCAATAATCACGTCACCCGGATCACAAAAAATACGGGTGATCAGGTCCAAGGCCATTTGTGATCCGACGGTGACAATAACGTCATCGGGGTGCGGGGCGATTCCTTGAAGCCCCACCATTTCGCAGATTTGTTCGCGCAGTCGTGGGTCACCGTTGCCGCTGCCGTACTGCAACGCAACCTGTCCGCGAGTGGCCAACATGTTGGCCACGGCGGAGCTGACCGCTTCCATGGAAAGCGCAGCAATGTTGGGCATTCCGCCGGCCAGCGAGACCACTTCAGGGCGAGAGGCAACGGCAAAAAGGGACCGGATTTCATTGGCGGTCATGCCAAGAGTGCGCTTGGCATACCGGGACAGGTGAGGGTCAAGCCGGTTTCCCAACGGGGATTCGCCGGATGGGGGCGCCATGTCACCTGCCTTCAACGTAGGACGGGGGCAAAAAACAGCCACCGCCAGGGGGAATGTCTAGGTCTAAGCATGAAGCATGGGGCCAGCGAACCCGCATTCGGTCCGGTGTGGCGTGTTCAGGCGGACAACTGTCGTCAGCCCTGGGATTCAGGAGTGAACAGGTGCTGGACTCCAGAGGCGATGGCTTCGGCCACGACGTCGCGAAATCCCGGATCGCTTAACCGAGCGGCATCGGTGGGGTTACTGAGGTATCCAATTTCGACGCGAACCGCCGGCATGGTCGTCCAACGCAATAAGTCCCACGTTTTGCCATGAACACGACCGTCGGGCAAATCAGTGCGCGTGACGATTTCGTCTTGGATCAACTGAGCCAGTCGCTGGCCGACCGAAGAGTGCGTCGCAGTATTGCCAAAAAAGTAGGTAGCTACTCCACGAGCTGACTCGCTGGTCAGCGCATCAGCATGGATAGAGATGACTAGATCGGCGCCAGCGGCGTTACTGAATTCGGCGCGCGCCTGTTCGTCAAGGGCCGTGTCCAAGTCACCGGGTCGAGTCAAAAAGGCCGTTGCTCCGAGGGCCGTGAGGCGGCCTTCGACACGGGTGGCGATGTCAAAGGCGATGTTGGCTTCGCTCCACTCCAGCAGATCGGAAGTGCAGCCCGCATCAGGTCCGCCGTGACCGGCGTCAACGACGATGACGCGTCCAGCGGGTGTTGATCCTTGGCGCAGCAAGGCTTCGTGCTCGCGAAGGGCTGCGGGGGCTCCGCCGGTGACTGACCTCGAGAGCCGATGCAAGGCCGCCAAGGTGGCCGGTCCACATGTTCCATCAGGAGTCAGGCCAACGTTGCGTTGGAAATCGCACAGGGCCGCAAAGGTCTGGTGCCCAAAGAATCCGTCAATGCGCCCGGGGTCAAAACCCATACCCGTCAAGCGCTGCTGCAACTGAGCGATGTCATCGCCGCGAAGCAGGTGGCTGACCTGATAGGTCAACAGGCGATCGCCCAAGGCCCAGTGGGCTTCATCAAGGGCGCGCACCGTGTGCGGCCCAACAATGCCGTCAACCAACAGCCCGCGTTGTTGCTGAAAGTGACGAACGGCGAGGTCTAACCCCTCGTCGAAGAGGTCACCACCAGCGTCATTGCTGAGGTGTCCTAACCCATTGAGCCGCTGGCGAAATTCCACAATGGCTGTGCCAGAGTCACCGCGACGGAAGAGCGTCGGCACAGACGAGGGCATGGGAAGAGTGTGACTAAGGCTTAGGCGATGTAGTCAGCGAGGTCTTCGAGCAACTTAGCCTTGGGCTTTGCGCCGATGATTTGCTTGACGACTTCGCCGCCCTGGAAGACGTTCATGGTGGGAATTGAGCTCACGCCGTAGTTGGCCGCGATGCTGGGGTTTTCATCCACATTGAGTTTCACGATGGTGAGCTTGTCGCCGTGCTCGTTGGAGATTTCTTCCAAGATCGGACCCACCATGCGGCAGGGACCACACCACTCAGCCCAAAAGTCCACGAGCACGGGCTTGTCGCTCTGCAAGACATCGGCGGCGAAACTGGCGTCGGTCACGTTCTTGGTAGCCATGGGGGTGCTCCTTAGTTGGGGTCAGTGGTCTTCGCGGGCTTGGTGGTCAAGGTCGGCAAGAAAGCGTTCTGCATCCAAGGCTGCGGCACAGCCGGTCCCTGCTGCAGTGATGGCTTGACGATAGCGGTGATCAACGACATCACCGGCAGCGAAAACGCCGATTTGGTTAGTGGCGGTGGTGGGGTGCTGGACGTGGACGTAGCCGTCGTCGTCGAGGTCAATTTGTCCGGCGAGCAGTTCCGAGCGGGGATCATGCCCAATAGCAACGAACAAGCCCGTGGCATCCAGGTCTGATTCCGCCCCGGTCTTCACGTTACGCACCCGCAACCCGGTGACTTTGTCCTCGCCCACGACGTCAATGACTTCGGTGTCCCAGAGGAAGGAAATCTTCTCGTTAGCGATGGCTCGGTCTTGCATGATTTTGGAGGCGCGCAGTTCGTCACGGCGATGAACGATGGTTACCGTCTTGGCAAAGCGGGTCAAGAACGTGGCTTCTTCCATGGCCGTATCACCGCCGCCAACGACGACAATGTTTTGTTCCTTAAAGAAGAAGCCATCGCAGGTGGCGCACCACGAAACCCCGCGCCCAGACAGGCGCTTTTCGTTGGGAAGCCCAATTTCTCGGTAGCCCGAGCCGGTGGCGAGGATCACCGTGCGGGCCTGGTGCGTCACGCCATCGCCGTCCACAACGGTCTTGATTGCACCGGTCAAATCAACGCTCGTGACGTCGTCAGTAATAAATTCAGCACCAAATCTTTCGGCCTGCGCACGCAAGTCGTTCATCAAAGCCGGGCCTTGGATCCCCTCGGGAAAACCGGGGAAGTTCTCGACGTCGGTGGTGTTCATCAACGCTCCACCGGCGGTGACGGCACCTTCAAAAACCAACGGAGCCAAATTGGCCCGCGCCGCGTAAATGGC
>JBAXSF010000144.1:0-3053 GCA_037130835.1 Actinomycetes bacterium | reverse complement strand
GCGTACACCCGGCCTTGCAGAATCAAGGTATTGCCCACGCATCGCACAGCGCTGGTCGAGATCACCCGCTGATCCATAATCTGCATCGCCTGTGCACCACCACTCCACAAAGCATTGACGACGCCTTGAACATCTTGTTGGTGAACGACAACATCGTCGGGCTCGACTCCGGCAGGCAGAGCCGACTGCACCGATCGCGGAGCGTCGTTGAGTTCCACCGTCAGGCCTGGTCCCTTCACCGCGCTAGTGCCCGCTTGGGCCTCTAGCTTCTTAGACGCCGCCGAATCGGAAATGTTTCCCCGCTGGCTCAACCGTGTGACATCACCGCGCAGGCCTGCAACCGCATCGGTTCGCGCACTCAGTTGGGCTTGGCGAGCGGTGATCAAGTCCGTCAGTTCGGTCCTGCGTTCAGCGCGCAAATCCGTGCCTTGGGCCGTTGCCGCACCGGACACAATCAAGAATCCAGCGCCTACAGCCACAATGGGTAGCGCGATCGACCAGATCCGCGATCGTGTGGTTCCACCCGATTGCTCCCCATCAGTTACCTGAATTGGGGTCTCGGATACGTCGGAGCCGCTCACATCCCCTACGCTAACGGTGTCCGCAAACGCTAGGAGAATCCCGTGCCCAAGTCGCGTGTTCGCAAGAAGAAGCCGATCTACACGCCAGAGTCAGCCATCGCCGAGCGCAAGGCTGTCAAGATCGGTCCTAAGCCGTGGATCGCACCCTTGATGATTGGGTTGTTCCTCTTTGGACTGCTGTGGATCGTGGTCTTCTACATCACCCGCGGCGACGTTGCGTTGATGCGCCAACTGGGTAACTGGAACCTCGCGGTCGGATTCGTCTTCATTGCCGGCGGCTTTGTTGTCGCCACCCGCTGGCGCTAGGAGCGCTTTCGGGGCGAATTACACTGATGTAATTCATCCACACCCGCTATCCACACTGTGGATGACTGGGCCTATAACCCGGTCAATTGCCCCACGCGATACATCACTAACACCCCAAGAACCACAACAATCCCACCTACACCAGCCCACACGATGAGTTGGGCTGTTCGCTGCTGAGCCACCACCGCTGACCCCGCGCCCACCGGGGCATTCTTTCCCGCAACCAGGGCGGGGACAAAGGCAAAAAGGGCCGCCACCGCGGCTCCCACGACGAGGCCGCCAACATGGGCGCGCCAATCGATATTGGGTAAGACAAACCCCAGAACCAAGTTGATGCCAATAAATCCCACGATGCTGGCCACGTCCTGGCGCATCGCCCGACCAATCACCAAGGTTGCGCCCATCAAGCCAAAAATCGCACCCGACGCACCCACTGAAGGGGCGTTAGGTGGGCTGAATAAGAACGACACCGCCGAACCACCTAGGGCCGACACCAGGTAGAGCGTGAGAAACCGAGCTCGCCCTAGGACCGATTCCAGCTGTGGGCCCAGTAAGTACAACACCCACATGTTGAACACAATGTGCAAGATGCCGCCGTGCATAAATGCAGCGGTAAACAATCGGTAGTACTGCCCAGCAGCAACACCAATGGCTTCGCCCTGATCACCAAGTGCATAACCCAGCAACGAATACTTCTCAATGCTGTTGTTAAAACCGATCACATACTGCAAAACGAAGACAGCAATCGTGACGCCGATGATGGACTTGGTGACGACCGCGCCTTGATCGATGCGCCCACCAAAGCGGCTCATGGGTTGGCGCTGTTGCGTCTTTCCGGCATCGACGCATTCTGGGCATTGAAACCCGACCGAAGCCGAGGTCATGCAGTCAGGACAGATGGGGCGTTCGCACCGACCGCAGCGTATGTAGGTCTCCCGGCCGAGATGTTGGTAGCAGGTAGGGCCGGCGGGCGAACTAGTCACGGCTTTCGATCAGCACAGACTCAATCACCACATCGCTGAGTGGCTTATCGCCTGATGCCGTAGGAGTCGAGCCGATGGCGTCCACCACATCGCGGCTGGCTTGGTCTTCGACCTCACCAAAAATGGTGTGTTTGAAGTTCAAGTGCGGGGTCTTGCCCAGGGTGATGAAAAACTGCGAACCATTCGTCGCGGGGCCCGCATTGGCCATCGCGAGAATATAGGGCTTATCAAACTGCAGCTCGGGGTGAAACTCATCCTCAAAGGTGAAACCCGGTCCGCCAAAGCCTTTGCCCAACGGGTCTCCACCTTGAATCATGAAGCCACCGATGACGCGGTGAAAGATCGTTCCGTCGTAGTACGGACCGCTGCCTGGCTTGTTCGTGCGTGGATCGGTGTAATCCTTGGTGCCCTGCGCCAACTCGACAAAGTTGCGAACCGTTTTTGGAGCGTGATCGGCAAGTAAGCGGATCACAATGTCGCCCTTATTGGTTTTCAACGTGGCGAACTGAGCCATGGGAACTCCTGAGTGTGAAGTAGATTGGAGCACCATCCTATGCCGTTTGCTTGGAGCCGCTCATGACTTCCATCCCCACCATTGAACGCCCAGGATTTGCGCAGGGATACCAAACGGACGGCCTACCCGACTTTGATCCCACACCATGGCCCGAAGCCCTCGCTCGAATGAATCAGACGCTGAACTGCTGGGTAGCAACAACCCGCGCGGACGGCCGGCCCCACGCAACCCCGGTGTGGGGTTTGATGATGAACGACACTTTTATCTTCAGCACCTCGCCCGAGTCCGTCAAGGCACGCAACCTCCAGCGTGATGGTCGCTGTCTGGTTCAAATGCAGGTGGAAGAGGACGTCTTCCTGCTCGAAGGCGTGGCTACTCCCGCTGATCCATCGCTCGTGCCAAGCCCAGCGTTCCTTGATCTGTATGAAGCCAAGTACCACTACCGACCGGCTCCTGAGGACATGGCGGGCTCTGGCTGGGTGGTCACGCCGATCACCATTTTGGCCTGGAATGAAAAGTCCATGCTGGAATCGCAGACCCGCTATCGGTTCTGATACCGCGCGCGACGGCTCACAAGTCAACGCGTAATCTGTACCCGCCCCGAAATCACGTCAGGGGACGTAGCTCAATTGGCAGAGCACCGCCTTTGCAAGGCGGGGGTTAGGGGTT